>DASXXV010000277.1:0-9897 GCA_036502905.1 Occallatibacter sp.
TGTAGGCAAATACTTTGGGGTTATAGATGCGGATCCGCTCGAGGCAGGCACGGGTGAGCTGGGTGGAGGTGACCGATCCGGAACGGATGCGCCGCGCTGCTTCAGTGAGAGTGAGGCCGGCGAGTTGATCGACGTCGACACTGAAGTCCGTTGCAGAGGATGGCAAGGCCGAGATGGACTCGAACGACAGTGCGGCTACAGCTGCGGCCGCTGTTTTTGAAAACTGACGGCGCGAAAGAAATGTCATCTTTGCGATTCTCCTGGCTTAGATTTAGCGCACTGCACGGTCCGGCCCCGGGCGTCACCTATGAGACGAACATGACACGGGGTCATGGCGGGGTTAAAGCGAAATAGTACGAAATGGCGGAGGTTCGAACGGGACGAAGTGCGGCCGATGGCGCAGGCTGGCGATGGTTGCGGCTTGCGGGCTCAATGAGTTGAAGCTGAGAGACGTGGTGCGGACCGGGCCTCATGCGAATTTCATGAACGAAAAACTTGTTGACGATTGACAGAGTTTTCGTTAGAACACAAAGTACGGGTGGTGCCGTTGACGGGCGCCGCGCACTTCCTTCAGAAATCTAAAGCGCAAATCTCTGTGTTCTGACCGTTACCCCGGACGAGCCAAGACAACCGATCACAATTTAGAGGTGATAAGCCGATGCAGAGTCCTTCTACGGCCATTCGCGGAAGTGTCGATTCGTCTCCCTGGGCAAAAGAAAGGCTGGATTCGTGGAAAGAAGTGGCGTCGTTCTTCCGGCGCGAAGTGCGGACCGTGCAACTGTGGGAGAAGGGCGAGGGGTTGCCGGTGCGGCGCCAGCATCACAAAAAACTGGGCAGTGTTTATGCGTACCGGCAGGAACTGGAAGCGTGGTGGGCGGCGCGCTCAGCGGTTCTGGCGGGCACGGCGGAGGTTTCCGCAATACCCGAGAAACGCAGGCGGCCGGTGTTGGTCGCGGATGCCGACGGTGGAGAATGTTGCCGCATTGTGACGGCGCCGTTCGAGGCAATTCATTCGCCGCTGGACCGCGGGCCGCTGCGGCAAATCGTGGAGAAGTTCGCGGAGGGTTTGAAGAGCGACCTGGTGGTGGAACTGGTGAAGCTGGGTTTCGGGCCCATTCTTCTTCCGCTGCGAAATGCGCTTTTTCCCGCGACCTCGATGCAGGAAATGATGAAGCACACGGCGAGGGAGTTCGGAGCGGAGCTGCTCCTGAATGGAAGCATTCGCTATTCGGGGAATCACATTCGGGTTTCGGTGCAGATGATCCGGGCTTCGGACTCGCTGTGCCTGTGGTCGGATCGATTCGATGCGGGGCTGGACAACATTCTGGCCGCGCAGGCGGAACTGGCGCAGCGGATCTCGCGGAGCTTGCCGGATCGGCAGAGCCGTGCGGAACCGGCGGGGGAGCAGAAGCTCGCGGCCAGTGCGACCGTGGCGATTCACGCATGCACGATAGGGTTTCACTATTGGCAGCGGCGGGGCAGAAGCGCGCTGGAAAAGGCGTTGACGTATTTTCAGGACGCGATCGAACTGGAGCCGCAGTGCGCCGACGCTTACGCGGGCCTGGCGGATACGTATGTTTCGCTTTCTTATAACCACCTGATGCCGGCGATCAAGGCGGCGGAAAAGGCGAAGGAAGCGGTGGGGGCCGCGTTGAAGCTTGATCGGAGTTCGATCCGGGTGCGAAATTCGCTGATCAATCTTCTGATCCACTGCGCGTGGGATTTGACGGGCGCGGAACGCGAATGCAGCGCCATGATGGAGGCTGGAACCTACGACGCGCGAACGCTTCAACTCTATTCCTCACTGATGAACCTGCGGGGACGTCACCAGGACGCTATCAAGCTGGCTCTGCACGCGTATCGACTGGAACCGGACTCGGATCTCGTGAACGGGCAACTGTCACTGGCGCATTTTTATGCGGGCGATTATGGGAGCGCGTTGTCTTTCATTCGCAGGACGATTGACCTGGAGCCGCAATTCCTGATGGGGTATGCGCTCCTGGGGCGCACCGAGGCGGAGCTGGGAAATTGGGACGAAGCTATCAAGGCGTTTCAGTGCGGGCTGGAGATCTCGTCGCACTGTCCGTTTATCAAGGCGCTGCTGGCATACGGGTACGCGGGCAGCGGAGATACGTCGACGGCGCAGGCACTCTTGCGGGAGCTCGAAGAGCAAAGCGATGATGAGTGCTATCCGGCGTATGACATTTCGGCCGTGCATGCCATTCTGAACCAGGAAAACGAAGCTCTCAAGAAGATCCATGACGCCTATGGCACGCGGGACATGAAGACCATCTTCGTGCGCCATGATCCGCGATTTGCGCGGCTGCGCGAGTCGGAAGGGTTTCAGCGTATCGCCTCGGTCTTGTATTCGGATGGAGCTTCCTTCAACGCCTGAGTGAGTGAACCCCTGGGGCCATTTCGCATGTTTTCGCTTGTGCCGCGATGGAATGGCAGCAATGCTAGGGAGCACATGGAGGACATGCTGCGATGGGAGCTTTATCGCGACGCGAGTTTGCAAGGTTGTGCGGTGTGCTGACGGGAGGGGTCACGATGGCAGCGTGGCCCCCGCTGGCCGCGATAGGCAGTGCTGAAGAGGGTCCGGACGGATCGTTGACCGGCCTGACGCTGACGGAGGCGGCCGCCAGGATTCGCGATCGCAGCGTGACTCCGACACAACTGACCAGGGCGATGCTGGATAGAATCGCGGTCTACGATCCCAAGATCAACTCCTACATCACGGTGATGAAAGCGGAGGCGCTGCAACGGGCGGCAGAGCTGGATGCGGAACAGAGGGCAGGGAAGTTCCGCAGTCCGCTGCATGGAATTCCCATCGCGGTGAAGGACAACGTGGATACCGCTGGAATTCGGACGACGGCAGCGAGCGAGGTCTTCCAGACGCGCGTGCCTGCCCAGGATGCCGACATCATCCGCCGGCTGAAAGAAGCCGGCGCGATCATCATCGGGAAGCTCAACCTGCACGAGTTTGCGCTGGGCTGCACGGGTGATGTGTCGTTCTTTGGTCCCACGCGCAACCCCTGGGCGCTGGATCACGTTACCGGCGGATCTTCAGCGGGCTCGGGGGCCGCCGTAGCCGCGGACTTGTGCTACGGGGCGCTGGGGACGGATACGGGTGGAAGCATTCGGGTGCCGTCATCGTGGTGCGGCATCGTGGGGATCAAGGCGACAACGGGGCTGGTGTCCATACGCGGCATTATTCCATGCGCGGCGTCGCTGGATCACTGCGGGCCGATGGCAAAGACCGTGGAAGACGTGGCGCTGATGCTGAACCACATGGTGGGCTATGACAATCTCGATATCTTCAGCGTAGACCACAACCAGGAAGATTACCTGAAGTCCATGAAGCAGCCGGTCTCGGGTTTTCGCATCGGGGCGCCGGCGGAATTTTTCGATCACCTGGAACCGGAGGTGGCTTCCGCAGTGTCCGATGCGTTGGACGTGATCTGCAAGCTGACGGCCGGAATCAAGACGCATGCAACGATGCCGGCGATTCCCGCGGGTTGGAGCTTTTTTCAGGGATTGGGCGATACGGCCTCGTATCACCAGGAGCTGGTGAAGAATTCGCTGATGGCGTACATGCCGCCAACCCGCAAGGAACTGGAGATGTCGGTG
This sequence comes from Occallatibacter sp., assembly GCA_036502905.1. Taxonomy (GTDB): domain Bacteria; phylum Acidobacteriota; class Terriglobia; order Terriglobales; family Acidobacteriaceae; genus Telmatobacter. The sequence continues at coordinate 3,631 of DASXXV010000277.1, forward strand.
AAGAACATGAGCGCAACGGCGGCTGACAGCGCCCGCGCGCACGACACGCTGGTGCTGATGCGGCGGACGATCGACTCGGTGTTCAAGGATATAGACCTGGTGGTGATGCCCACGACGCGCGGCCTGCCGCCCAAGATCAACGATTCCCTGACGGATGAGATGGGCAACAAGAAGCCGCACGTGTATGACTTCTTTGAGGGCTCTTCGGGGTGCGTGAATACGGCGCCGTTTGATGTTTACGGAATTCCTGCGCTGTCGCTGCCATGCGGTTTCTCCAAGGACGGGTTGCCGATCGGGTTGATGATCGCGGGGCCGCACTTCGCGGAGGGCAAGGTACTGGCGCTGGCGTATGCGTACCAGCAGGCGACGGAGTGGCACAAGCGCAAGCCGGAGCTGACGCCGAATACGCCGGTGCCGGCGATTGTGGAGTCGTAGGTTCGATCCCACCGTCCCCTAAACGACAAAAAGAGAGCCGCAAGAGAATGTGTTTCTCCCGCGGCTCGTTTCGTTGAGCCGGATCTTGGGAGCAACTCAGACGGTCTTGCGAGAGGCCCCGGGGACATTAGCAGGGCCGTGTACGAGGGGAAGCGGCGGCGTGCGCAGGTGCCAGTTGGTTTCTTTTTGATAAGCTGCGGCGAGCGCCAATATCTTTCCTTCGGAAAAGCTCGGGCCGGCGATGGTGAGTCCGATGGGTAATCCACCGGTGCTGAAGCCGCAGGGCAGGCTAAGGGCCGGCAGTCCGTACATGTTGAATTGATAGGTATTGGCAACCGTGATCCATTGTTGGGGAGCGATTCCATCCGCATCCGCAGCACGCGCGCTGGAGGCTATGGCTTCTTCGAGGGTGAAGGGAAGAATGCGTTCGGTGGGAAGAATAATGAGGTCGTAGGCTTCAAAAGCTGCATCGACTGTGCGGCGGAGCTCGACGAGTCGGTCGCGGGCGCGGATGTATTCATTGACGGAAGGCGCGCGGAATTTCGTGAGGAACTGGCGGGTGTCTTCCTGGTAAAGATCGGAAGCCTCGCCGAGATGCTTCTCATGAAAGCACTGCGTCTCGGCGAGGAAGTGAAGGAAGTCTCCGCACGGAGGCAACGAGGCGCGGGACACGACGCCGGCAGTCAGGGCAGAGAGAGTTTGGGTGGCGGTCTCGACGGCGCTGGCCACTTCGGGATCGAGGTCGGCGTAGAACTCCACGGGAGCGCCAAGGCGAAAATCTGCGATGGGCTGATGGAGCGCGGCGACATAGTCTTCGCGATGGTGATTGCGGCTGGCGGGGTCCATGAGGTCATAGCCGGCTAGTTGGTTGAGAACGAGGGCCGCGTCTTCGGCAGTGCGAGTCATGGGCCCGCAATGATCGAGAGAGTAGATGAGGGGCACGATACCGCGAATGGAGACCAGGCCGTAGGTCGGTTTGAGCCCGGTGATTCCGCACCAGGACGCGGGAATGCGAACACTGCCGCCGGTATCAGTGCCGAGCGCGGCATAGCAGAGGCGGCCTGCTACGGCTCCGCCCGATCCGGAGGAAGATCCGCCGGTCACGTGGTCGGGGTTCCACGGGTTGCGAGTGGGCCCGAACGCAGAGACGTGGCCGGTACCGCCGGCTGCGAATTCATGCAGGTTCAATTTGCCGATGATGATGGCGCCGGCCTGGCGCAGACGGCGAACGACTTCGGCGTCGGCGTGCGGGATGCGATCGCGAAAGACGCCGCTGGCCGCAGTGGTGGGGGTTCCTTCGGTGTCGATGTTGTCCTTGAGAGCGATGGGGATTCCGTGGAGCGGGCTGCGAAAATTGCCGGCTATCTGTTCGAGTTCGAGTTCTCGCGCCTGGGCCATGGCGTCTTCGCCGATGACGGTGATGTAGGAGTTTAGCTGTGGATCGAACCGGGCGATGCGGCGCAGGGTGGCGGCGGTGACTTGGGTCGGAGTGATGCTTCGGCAGTGGACAAGCGCCGAAGCCCGGGCGAGGCTCAAATCTGTCAGCCAGAAATCATCGTCTTGATTCAACAGCGCTGCCGAATCGATATCGCGCGAAAGTTCCATTTGAGTCTCCTTTGATTATGCCGAAGTGAACGTCGCACATGGATGTTAGTGGTGTACGCGGCGTCGCGGATGAATGTGTTCGCTGGTTCGGCTGGTGGCGCAAGTGAAGTTGACCATCGCTCTGATTAAGGCGGGATTACAAGCGAAATTGGACGAAACTGCGCGCGGTGCTGGTTTGCAGCAGAGAGCGCTGCAGGGAAGCGCGGCGAAACGCCAGGAAAGACGCGCGTTTCGCACCATTTCGCATTTGGTGCGCCGAAAAGCAGGTTATTTTCGCTCAACACAGGGCGGTGCCAGGCCGCAGAAGCAAGCAACTTTGGTTCATAGAGAACAAGCAATTCCAATCTCGGTATACGCAATTCCTTCATGGAGGTATGGTCTTATGACGCGCTCTTTCCGATTCATCGCAGTGCTTCTATCGCTTGCAGCCGGCTACAGGATGTATGCGCAAAACGCAACCACGTCATTGCGCGGGACGGTTACGGATCCGCAAGGCGCCGTGATTGTAGGGGCCGCGGTGGAACTCACCAGGGCGGAGACGGGGTTCCGTGCTTCGCATGTGAGTGCGAAGGATGGCGGATACCAGTTCCTGCAGATTCCACCTGGCACTTACACCGTCATGGTGAATAGTCCGGGCTTCAGCCCGCAAAGCAAGACCGTATCGCTGCTTGTTGATCAGCCGTCGACCCTGGCGCTCACGATGGATCTGGCGACGTCGACTTCGTCAATTGAAGTGGATGCGGCCGAGCAGATCACGCTAAATACGACGGACGCATCGGTGGGCAATGCGGTGGACGAACAGACCGTGGCGGCGCTGCCGATGGAGGGCCGGAACGTGCCGGACCTGCTGAGCCTACAGCCCGGAGTGCTGTACCTCGGACACAACATCAGCCAGGACAATGACAGTCGCAGCGGGGCGGTGGCGGGGGCGCGATCGGACCAGGGGAACGTGACACTGGACGGGTTGGACAACAACGACCAGATCAAAGGGTATGCATTTACGGGTGTGCTTCGCTCGACGCTGGATTCGGTAGAGGAGTTTCGCGTGACCACGACCAACAACGGCGCGGACTCGGGACGTGCTTCCGGTGCGCAGGTGAACGTGGTAACCAAAGGCGGTACGAATGCGACTCACGGGAGCCTTTATGAGTACAACCGCAACACCCTGACCGCCGTCAACAACTGGTTCAACAAGCAGTCGGAGCTGAACGCGGGCGAGCCGAACGTTCCGGGAAAACTGATCCGCAACACGTTTGGAGGGGCGATCGGCGGACCGGTGTTAAAGAACCGTCTGTACTATTTCGCGAATTTTGAAATGCAGAGAACGGCGGAAGCGGTGCAGCAGACGGAGACCGTTCCAAATGCAATGTTTCGGCAGGGGTATATTTCGTACCCGTATCAAACCGCCTCGGGCGTGGCAACCGAGACACTGACACCACAGATGTTTGCGCAACTCGATCCGCACTGCTCCGGGTTGGGAACATGCCCGTGGGGGCCGGGAGACGACCCGAATATCCTGCAGGTATTCAATTCTTATCCGCTGCCGAACGGGCCGGGCGGCGATAACTACAACACTGCTTCGTATACGTGGTCGGCACCCAATCCGATTAATCTTGCGACTTATATTGGGCGGCTGGATTACACGTTGTCGGACCGCCATCGGTTCTTTGGTCGCGTCAATTTGCAGGATGACAGTATTATGTCGCCGCCTCTTTATCCCGGCCAGCCGCCGACGAATGTGAATCGGGACAACACCAAAGGCATGGCCATCGGGGAGACGTGGACGATCAGCCAGAGCCTGGTGAATAATGCGCGGTTCGGCTTCACGCGCCAGGGATTCTCAAACCGAGGAGGGGCGGACAAGCCGTATGTAACCCTGGCGAGCGTGTCGAATCCTATCGCGGAGACGTATTCGACGACGACGCACGTGCCGGGCACCAACCTGATCGATGATCTTTCGTGGAACAAGGGTAAGCATAACTTTCAATTGGGGGTGAATTATCGGCTGATCCATGCGATCACCAATACCAATGCGTATTCTTTCAACTCGGCGAGTTCGAGCGCGGGCGAATACTTCGACAGTCTTGCGAATACGGGCCAGGACCTGGATCCGGCGGCATATCCGAGCGTGGTGGATGGACACCTGGTGGCGACTTCGTTCAATAACTCGTACAGCTATGCGGCGATGAACCTGGCTGGGGTGGTGGCTTCGACGAGTTTGAATTACGTGTACCAGGTGAACAAGGACAAGTCGGGATCGCTGCTGCCGGAGGGGGCGTACGCCAACCGCGACTTCAAGACGAATGAATTCGAGTATTACCTGCAGGACACGTTCCAGGTGCTGCCGAAACTGACGATTACGTTCGGCATCCGGCATTCCTTGGCACAGACGCCGTACGAGGTGAACGGGCAGCAGGTGTCGCAGGATATAAGCATGAACAAGTGGTTTGCGACGCGGGTTGCGGGAGCCAGGGAGGGCAACAGCACGCAGCCGAATTTCAACTACGTGCTGTCGGGCAAAGCCAACGGCGGCAAGCCGATGTGGGAGATGGAAAAAGCGCTGATAGCACCTCGCGTCGGCGTGGCCTACCAGTTGGATCACAAAACGTCGATTCGCGCCGGCGGGGGATTGAACTACGACAATTTCGGACTTTCGATTGCGAGGATGGTGAGCACGATGGGATCGGCGGGGCTGTTGGGGTCAGAGCAGACGCTGGCGGGTTGGGTATCGACGCAGGCCGCGCCCCGCTTTACCGGGCTGAACGATATCCCGCTGGCGCCATCAGGGCTGTCGGAGCCGGCGAACACGATTAGTTTCCCATTTTCCCCGCGGGCCGGCTCCGAGGCAGGCAACTTTACGGTAGATGATGGGATCAAGACGCCGCATTCGTTCCAGGCGGACGTGTCACTGCAGCGGGAACTGCCAGGCGGATTCACCGTGGAAGCTGACTACGTAGGACGATTCGGACGGCGCAACCTGCAGAATCGGGATCTGGCGATGCCGCTCGATCTCGTGGATCCGAAATCGGGTATGGATTATTTTCAGGCCGCGGACCTGCTGCAGACGCAGTTCTACGCGATGATTCGCGATGGCGGCCCGACTTCGGTGACAGCGGCAAACGTGCAGCCGATAGGGTACTGGGAAGATCTGTTTCCGGACGCGGCAGGCGCGGGGGCGATCGGAAACGGTACCCCGGGCTATACGGCGACGCAGAACATCTTCAATCATTTTGCGACCAATCCTTTGAATGCCTCTTACGGTATCTACAGCATGGATATTCTGTGCAATCCCGGATGCGGGGGCACGCGCAACCGGTACTATCCGAGCCAGTACAGCAATCTTTCGACGGTGTCGTCGATCGGGTCGAGCAGTTATCACTCGGGGCAGTTGATCGTGCGGCACCCGATGAAGAATGGGCTGCAGGCAGACTTCAGCTACACGTTCGGCAAGTCGATGGATCTGGGGTCGGATGCGGAGCGCAATAGCGGCGCAGCGTACAATCCATCGTCGTTCACGGGGTACATGAGCTTCAGCCAGATTCTGAACGCGTTCCATCCCAAGCTGAACAGGGCGGTTTCGGATTTCGACACGCGACACCTGGTCACGGTGGACTGGGTGTATGATCTGCCCTTCGGACATGGCAGGCGCTTCCTTTCGGGAGCTCACGGCGTTCTGGACGCAGTGGTGGGCGGCTGGGAGTTGACTGGCCTGGGCCGATGGACGAGCGGGCTGCCGTTTGGAGACCAGGTGGGTGCGGGCTGGGTGACGTCCTGGTATTACCAGAGCTTTCTGGTGAAATCAGGCCCGGTGAAGATGAGGAAGCATCTGATTAAAGGAGTGGGGTACCAGGTGTTTGACGACCCGGAGACGCTGCAGAAAGATGTAAACAACGCGGTGGCAGGAGCGCCGGTGCGGTTCCCGATCCCGGGGGAAGCAGGAACGCGAAATGCATTTCGCGGAGACGGATTCTTCGGAATCGATTCGGGGCTGAACAAGACGTGGCACGTTTGGGAGCATACGGCGCTGAAGTTCTCATGGGAAGTGTTCAACGTAACGAACTCGGTGCGGTTTGATGTGAATCCCAACTACGGACTGCAATCGGTGTTCGGCAACGGAAATCTCGGGGTCTACATGTCGACGTTGACAGAGCCGAGAATCCAGCAGTTCTCGCTGCGAGCTTTTTTCTAGAGCGGAACCGCCGCGGAATGACTTTGGTTGACAGGCGT
>DASXXV010000278.1:0-3850 GCA_036502905.1 Occallatibacter sp.
AATCCAGACCGCAGACGATCTAACCTGCTGCTCTGCATCCACTTGCGAAGAAAAACAAGCTCCAGAAAGGCGAACCTAGGCGAAGAAATCGACCCCGAAACCCATCGGCAAGCTCCTGATCCGTCTCCCGGCCGCTCCCCCGCACCAAGTTTCCAGGCTCTCACTGAACCCGCGCCCGTTTGAATTCCTCCGAAGTGAAAAAACGGCGCGCAGATTCCATCCGAACGCCGGCCAGGCTGCTGAACAGTCACTTGTCTTGGCAGGCGCACGAGTTACTTGTGCCACAAAACCGCTCAGGATGAGTGCGGCTTAAGCCGCCGAGGGATGGTTTTCCACCCCCCTTGGACTTTGTCATCAATCTGAAGGCGCGCAGATTCCATCCACGCCGTTCAGCTTCACCCAACCCGGGAGCTACTTCTCTACCGTAAACGTCCAGGTGGTCTCACTCGTGTAGGTTTGCCCGGGCTTCAACTCGGTACTGGGAAACGTAGGATGGTTCGGCGAATCCGGGTAGTGCTGCGTTTCCAGGCACAGCCCCGTCCGGAAATCGTATTTGCCTTTCGGGCCGGAGAACGTGCCATCCAGAAAATTGCCGGTGTAAAACTGAACCCCGGGCTCGGTGGTGTCCTCAACCAGAACTCGTCCGCTCGCCGGATCAAACACGCGCGCCGCCGGATGCAGCGTCCCCATCTTGCCGTTAAGCACCCAGTTGTGGTCGTAGCCGTGGCCCAGCTTCAGTTGCTCATCGTCGGCATTGATGCGCGCCCCGATCGTCTCCGGCTTGGTGAAGTCCAGGGGCGTGCCTGCCACCGGCTTGAACTCGCCCGTCGGAATCAGATTCGAGTCCACCGGCGTTATCTTGTCACCGTAGATGGTCAGCTTTTCGTTGAGAATAGTCCCGCTGCCCGCACCCGACAAATTGAAGTAGGTGTGGTTCGTCAGGTTCAGTACCGTGGGCTTGTCGGTGGTGGCGCTGTAATGAATCGTCAGCTTGTTCGCTTGCAGTGTGTAGCGCACGTGCGCCGTGAGCGTGCCCGGAAACCCCTGGTCGCCATCCGGACTTACCAGCGTGAACTCCACGCCACCGGGAACCGTTTTGCCCGTCCAGTTGCGGCGGTCGAAGCCTTCCTTGCCGCCATGCAGAGTGTTGGTGCTTTCGTTCACACTCAGGTGGTATTCCTTGCCTTCCAGCGTGAACTTGCCATTGGCAATGCGGTTTCCATAACGCCCCACAACCGCTCCAAAGTAGGTCTTGCTGTCCTTCACATAGCCATCGAGCGTGTCATACCCAAGCGCCACATCGGCCATCTTGCCGTTCCGGTCCGGCGTGTTGATCGATACAACCCGCGCCCCGAACGTCATCACGCGCACCTCGATCTGCGGGCTCTTCAGCGTGTAGATGGACACGGTCGAGCCGTCCGGCAGTTTCCCGAATTCGGCTTGCGTAACAGCAGCGTCAGCAGCAGCAGCGGTAGTCATCATAAGCAGGATAACGCCAAGCATCTTCATGTGCGGTCATACCCCCGGGTGTTTACGCCACTGGTAACTATATCCCATGGCCCTTCAGCACTCGATTCACTTCACGGGCCGTCGGCATTGCCGGCTGCGCTCCTTGGCGCGTGACGGAAACAGCGCCCACCGCGGCGGCGAAACGAACCGCTTCCCCCAGGTCCGCGCCGCGCATCAGCGCAACCGCCAATCCGCCATTGAACGCATCGCCGGCGGCAGTCGAATCCACCACCGGCACTTTGAAACTGGGCGCCATCGTCCGCAGGCCGTCGCCGGAGGCCACGAATGCCCCCCGTCCGCCCATCTTGATCACAACGTTCGCGGGACCTCTCTTCAGCAGCTTCTCCGCGTACTTGCCCGCATTCTTGGGAGTCAGCGCGCCTCGCGCCGTTCCGCACAGGACGCACGCTTCCGTCTCGTTGGGAGTCAGATACGTGACGCGCCGCAGCACACTGCGGGGAATAGGACGCGCGGGCGCCGGATCCAGCATCAACGGAACGCTGTAACGCTCCGCGATCTCGGCCAGGTGCTCCACCGTCTCCATAGGAACTTCCAACTGCGCCAGGATCATGCCCGCGGAGCGCAAACTCGCCAGCGCCTTATCCAGATCGCGCGGCAGCAGCTTGCCGTTGGCTCCGGGCACTACCGTAATGCTGTTCTGGCCGTGGGCATCCACTGAGATCAATGCCACCCCAGACGCCGTGCCCCGCGCCACTCCCACGTCGCTAACCTCCACGCCGGCGTCCTGCAGGCCCTTTCGCAACCGTGCCCCGAACTCGTCATCGCCCACCTTCGCCACCATGCTCACCGGATACCCCAGCCGGCCCACGGCTACCGCCTGGTTCGCGCCTTTGCCGCCATGGAACGTTTGGAACTGGTCCCCGGTCACCGTCTCGCCCGGCGCAGGAATCCGCTTCCCGGTGCAAACCAGGTCGAGATTGACGCTTCCGACTACCACTATGGATTTCATGAGCCGCCCTAAAAGTTCACAATGGGAGCGATCGCAATGCCGCTTAGACCCACCAGGAAACACAGGAACATCAGCGCCAGCAGCCGCCGCGCCGCGGGCGGAGCGCCGGCGAATTCGCGCCACACAAACACCCCCCATATCGCCGACACCATGGTCGCGCCCTGGCCAAGCGCGTATGCCGTGGCCGGCCCCACCATCTGCGCATACGACGCCGCGAAGTTGAAGATCATTCCCACGCCCCAGATGATGCCGCCCAGCAGTCCCCAGAAGTGCAGCGATCCCCGTCCTCTGAAATAGGCCGCCATGGTCACCGGCTCGCCCGAAACTGGTTTGCGCATGAAAATGTAATTCACCGGAACAGTGCACGCCAGCACCCCCAGCGAGAAGACAAATGCCACCGTGTACGGGCCCAGGTGGTTCTCGCCCGTGGTGGCCTTTGCCACGAAAGGATAGAACAGGCCCATGCCCACCCCGCATAGCAGGCTGAGCATAATTCCCTTGGTGCTGACGCTTAGATCCTTCACCAGCTTGCGATATGCGAACGCGTCCAGAATGATGGCCACCACCACCAGCGCGATGCCCCCGAATAGCAGCACCGGATTGCCCTTGGGCAGAATGATGTAATTCAGCACCGAACCGATCACCAGCGCCAGCCCGATGCCAATGGGAAACGCCACCGCCAGCCCCGCAATCGCGATCGCCGCCACCAGCAGTATGTTGGCGACGTTGAATACCACGCCCCCCAGAAATGCCAGAAGAATATGGTGTCCATCGGCCGTCCGCAGGTTGGCCACGAAGCTGTCGGGGCTACCGGTATCGGTATTGCCCATCGTGAATCCCAGCAGAACCGAGATCAGCACAATGCCGAACACGTAGTCCCAATAAAACAGCTCGAAGCGCCAACCCTTGCACAGCTTCTGCGTATTGGCCCAGCTACCCCAGCAGATCATGGTCACGATCATCATGAACAGCGCGAGCGGGTACAAACCTGGTATGAACATTTTCCTCCGGACTCCTCATGCTGCCGAAAAACCCAATCGTGCGTTTTCCTTTAGATACAAAACAGAGTTGTCATCCTGACCCTGAGCTTGCGAAGGGGAAGGAGCTGCTTTTGCATTTCATCGTTCCGCCGCTTTCTGCAACCAATGCTTCGTGTCAGGCCGCAACTGCCCCGTGCCCCATGTCCGACTTGTGGACATGGGAACCCACAAACCTTGCGGTGAAGGACTTCGCTACCAGCTTACCCGCATCGACTCCCCCCTGCATTCAGACCGAACCCACCACCGCCGCCTTCACCTGCGCGCCGCGCGGAGGCGGTTCCCACCCCCGGACCGAATGTCACCGGATGGCCCGCGACGGCGCGCGCGTCCT
>DASXXV010000279.1:0-3203 GCA_036502905.1 Occallatibacter sp.
AGGGATCACTCCCGCTGCGAGCCGGAGCATTTCCTTAACGGAGTGCATGGGTGGATAATGAGTGCGCAATCACACGAGCCAGAGTCTCCTGCCGGGGGCTGATCGCGCCGCTTTCCGGCGCGGCTTGGTTCCCCAACCGACTTTTTAGGAGCCGCGGATGTCGAGCGTCGCTGATGTTGGACAGGTAGTTGTAACGGAAGGGACGCAGCCGGCGGGATTCACCCGCTTGGTGTCGCGATCATGGGTTCTCCGCGCGGCGCTGGTGTTTGCGGCCTCCACTGCCATGGGCCTCCTCTTCATGTTCCCGCTGTGGTCTGAGGGCATGGGGTGGAAGCAGGATCTGGCCCAGTGGTGGGCCTGGGGCCTGCTGGTCCCGGTCATCACGGCAATCGACCGCCGCCTGCCTTACAGCGGACGCCAGATCGGCAGGCGCGCCGCCGCGCACGCCTTCGTCAGCCTGTTTGTCACGGCTCTGTATGTGTACCTGTTTCACTTTTTGCGCGTTGTGATGGGAGACATGCGCCTTCCCGGGGGGCCGCACTGGAGCATCCTGAAGCCCGCCAACGTGTTCAAGATCGGCGCCGGCTGGTTCCTGTGGAGTTGTCTCATCTACTGGATGATCCTGGGCGGAATGCAGGCCTATCGATACTACGAGCGCTATATGAGCAGCGAACTGCAACTCGAACGCCTGGAAAAGAGCTACTCGCAGGCGCGGCTGAACGCTCTGCGCATGCAGCTAGACCCGCATTTCCTGTTCAATGCGCTCAATACCATTTCCTCGCACGTGGAGCGCGATCCCAAGCTCACCCGCCTGATGATTGAGCACCTCGGGGACTTGCTGCGCATGTCGCTCGAGTCCAAGGACCGGCAGGAAGTGCCGCTGGCCGAGGAACTGGCTTTTCTCGATCACTACCTCGCCATTCAGAAGATCCGCTTTGGCCGGCGGCTGAAGGTGGAGATCGATATTGCTCCGGAAGTCCGTTATGCGCAGGTGCCCTCGCTGTTCCTGCAGCCGCTGGTGGAGAATGCCATCCGCCACGGGATTTCGCCGCGGGCGTCCGGAGGCACGGTGGCGGTCACGGCGGAGCCAGCCGACGGCAAGTTGGCGATTCGCGTTTCCGACGATGGCGCGGGGCTGCCCGCAGGATGGAGCCTGGAGCAATCGACGGGGCTGGGCTTGTCGGTGACGCGGGAACGAATCGCCGGACTGTATCCCGATGGTAACGGAAGCTTTGTGATTCGTGGGCGGGAAGAGGGCGGCACCCTGGTGGAGATCGTTCTGCCCCTGCGGGTCATGGGAGAGGAAGCCAATGAAGCCAGCGCTTGAAAACATCAAGGTCCTGGTGGTGGACGATGAGGCGCCGGCGCGGCAGCGGCTGCTGGATCTGCTGCGGCGGGACCCGCAGGTGGGCGCAATTCTGGAGGCGTGCAACGGCGAAGACGCGGTGGAGCTGGTCGAAGATCACCATCCCGACCTGCTGTTTCTCGATGTGCAGATGCCCGAGCTCGACGGCCTGGGCGTGGTGGATGCCGTCGGGGTCACCGAGATGCCATTGACGGTATTTGTCACAGCTTACGATCAGCACGCCATTCGCGCCTTCGAAGCCAATGCGCTGGACTATCTTCTGAAGCCTTTCAGCGACGAGCGTTTCGAAGGCGCGCTGGCGCGGGCTAAAGCGCGGCTGGACGAGCGCAACATGCTGGAGTTCGGGCAGCGGGTGATGAAGATGGTTTCCGCCGCGCCCGCCAATCCCGAAAAGCGCTGGGACCGGCTGGTGGTGAAGTCGGGCGGATCGACGCGCTTCATCCGCGTGATCGACGTGGACTGGATCGAGGCCGCGGGCGTGTATGTGAATCTGCATGTGGCCGGCAAAGAATTCCTGTACCGCACGGCGCTCAACGATCTCGCCGACCGCCTGGACCCGCGGCGGTTCGTGCGCGTGCATCGCTCCGCCATCGTGAATATCGAGAGCATTGTGCAACTGGAGCCCATTTCGCACGGCGAGTTCGACGTGGTGCTGCGCAACGGATCGCGCGCGCGCGTGAGCCGCACCTATCGGGCGCAACTGGAGAAGCGCCTGGGCCAGCCGCTCTAGATTTTCCCACCGGCGCTGCCGGATTTGCGGATCGAACCGGGCATCCTGGCTTACATTGGCATACATGAAGCGATTCCCCGCGGTTGCTGCGATCCTGGCCGGACTGGCGTTGGGGCTGAACCCTGTGCATGCGGCGGCTCCCGCGGGTGCCGATGAACGCGCCCGGGAACTGATCCGGGTGCTCAAGCTTGCCGTCCTTCCCAAAGAATCCGGCTACCTGGGACTGATCGGGGAATCCGCGCAGAAGGTGGAAGTGGACGGGCGTTCGCTGCGGATACAGAGCCAGGTGTATTACATGCTCACCCGCGATCGGCCCATCAACTACCTGCATTGGCTGGCGCCGGACGACACCCACATTCTCATCGAGGGCGGGCCGGTGGATTACTTCATCTTTCATCCCGACGGCCGGGCCGAAATGCTGACGCTGGGGACGGATGTCTCCGCCGGCCAGCGGCCTCTCATCGCCGTTCCGGGAAATTGCTGGAAGGCGTTACGGCTGCACCCCGGCGCCCGCTATGCGCTCATGGCCAACGCGCTCTCTCCCGAGTTCACGCCCGACCGCGTGCGGATTGGCGCGGGCGCGGACTGGGTCAAGCGGTACTCCGGCTCGGCTGCATGGGCCACCCCCGCGATGCTGCGCGAATTGATCGGCCCGAACTGGATTCCTTGAGCGGCCGCGCCATGTTTAGAAAACCAGCCTGCTATCGCATGATGTGTGAACCACCGGCAGGGAAACGAACAGCATCGCGAAATCCAGTGATCGATTGAGACCGGTCATTCTGCACGAACCTTGAACTGAAATTTCCTGGACGATTGTAGAATTCCGGTCTAGCCGTTCGTCGTTATAGTGAAGACGGGACAAGTGGCCCGGCTGAAGACCATTTCAGGAGAAGACAATGCGGCAATATTTGGTTGCTGGTTACCTCCCCGACGACTTCGACCCTTCCCAAATGGACGAAGCGACGCGCCACGAGATCCACGCGCTCAACAAAGAGATGATTGCTGCCGGCGTCCGGAAATTCGCTTGCGGCCTTGGGTCCGCGAAGTCGCTGCGAGCGCAGACCGATGGCGGAGTCCTCATCACCGACGGGCCGTACCTTGAGACCA
>DASXXV010000280.1:0-32704 GCA_036502905.1 Occallatibacter sp.
TGATCGATCACAAGAGTATCGATCGAAGCCTTTTGCTTGACCAGCTTCAAACCAAGTTGTTTTTCCAGCGCGACGGTTGTCGGTGGAAGACCGATCTCGTCCGAGGATTCGGTAGTTGGCGGAACGCCGTCGGATCCGAAGTCGAGGACTGCATCGTAACGCCCTGCGAGACCGGTCCTATCAACGACGGACAGCGGCAGCCCCAATCCCAATGCTGCCGCAATTTGCTGCATCGTCACATTGAGCATCTCTAGACGGTGCTCGCCGCTGTGGCTCAGCTCGCGGCCAAAAATGCCACAGTGTGCAGGGACAGCCTTGTACGACGGATAAATGGCGGGATATTTTTTCTCGTCGACCTGGGACGAGGAAAGCGTGCACGGCCCTCCTTCGGGATGCGGTCTCAGTCCCAATCCTGGCTTTGCCACCGCAAGCGCATATACCAGGCCATCGCGCTTCTGCATATGAGCGGCCAGTTGGAAACGATCCTGGAGCAGCGAACGCACCATCTGGCGCACATCGTCGCGGCTGGGGCTGCCTTCGGCACGGGCCTCGACGGTGAACCAGTCCTCTTGGGCCCACTTTGGCAACGCCTCACGCGCTTGACGCCTCGTTTGTGAACTGCGGAGATCGTAAGCGAAATTAATCAACCACGGCAGCTGTACATTCCAGGAAAACAGACCGCCTTGCGGTGGCGCTGCGTTACTCGCCGGGTTCAGGAAATCCACCCCCTTGAGGACGGATTCCTGGGGGCTGCGCCGGACTGAGGCGGCGTCAAATGCCAGCTTGGCGGCACCGGCCGCTGCCGCACTGGCCTGACCGATTGCGGGCTGCAATTGCGCGCATGCCGGAAGCGTGGCGGCAATACCGAGCGTCAACCACGCAGCGGCTTTGCCTGGTTTGCACGAATGAAATAGCATCGTTCGCCTCCTGCGCACGGATCCTCTGATTCGATGCGGATGCAAGGCAGCGGCGATAGGCAGAATCAGACAGGCTTACGCTTGGTTCCAACCCGCCAACGCTGGTGCCTTTAATGCCTCAACGCGCGTACAATGCTAAGCGGAAGCATCCCCCCGGGGCGGACACCGGTCCATTCATTTGGAGATCAGTCTTTGAGCCATCCCGCGTACTTGCCGGTTGCCATCATAGTCGCCGCCCTTACGGCTGTGTCAGCCCATGCCGGGGCTGTCGTGATGCCCGCCGAAATATCCAGCGACGGCATTGCAGGCTGGACGGACACTCCCGAAGGGGCGCCCGTAGTGATCGCGGCGGGAGACTTCAACCGCGATGGAATCGCCGATCTGGCGGAGGCAACAGCACCGGACGGGGAGAACTCCGGTCCCCATCTTCTTACCGTGATGCTCGGCCGGAAAGACGGCACATTTACGACTGTGGCTTCCCATACCGTGATTGGCGCGAACCCCCGTGCGCTGGTGGTTGGCGACTTCAATGGTGATGGCAACCCCGACGTGATTGTGGGAGACGGCGATGGCGCGATCCTCGAGTTCCTGGGCGACGGCCGCGGCAATATGGCTCCGGGGAGCAATATTCCCACCGCCGGGTCGGTGGTATCCCTCGCCGCCGGCCATTTCACCAAGGACGGCAATCTTGACATCGTGATCTCCGATGTCCGCTCCAATTCCGCAACGATCCTTCTCGGCGCCGGCAATGGCTCCTTCCGGCTGGGGTGGTCGTTTCAGTTGCCCAGGAGAGGAACCGAATTCCATATTGCCACTGCCGACTTCAACAAGGACGGAATCGCCGATCTCGTAATCACCGGCGGGGACGACAATAATTACGAAGTGATGCTGGGCAACGGCAATGGCACGTTCAGCTATGCCCCGGAGCTCAGTCATCTCCGCGATCCGAATTCCTACTGTCCTTCCTGACGAATGTCGAATCCACTGCCCTGTCGTACTTCCCGCTCCAAACATCGGGCTGCGGCCCAGATTTCACGCCTGGCGCATGGACCGGTTTCGAGGTACGCCGGCGACAACTTCCACAATCCGGTTCACCTGCAGGCGCTGAAGGAGCCGCTTGCGGTACTCTGCAAATTGCGCAGTGAGGTCACTTTTTAGCATGAGATTCCGGAAACTCGTCATCGTACTTGCCACTGCTGCATTTCTCGGGGGAGCGGCCCTCCCGCGCCCTTCCGCGGGGCAGGAATTGGATCCTGACAGGTTGCTGCATCCAGGATCTGACAGCTGGCCGCTTTACCACGGAGACTATTCGGGTGAGCGACACAGCCGGCTCGCGCAGATCACGCCATCCAACGTGAATGCGCTGGGGCTAGCGTGGGCGTTTCAGACCAACCAGCCGGCCGCCATCAAGTCTTCGCCATTGCTGGTTGACGGGATTCTCTACTTCACGGTCCCCGACAATGTGTGGGCCGTGGACGCGCGTTCCGGGCACATGATCTGGCACTTCAATCACCCCACCACGGAGGGCGACCACATCGGCCATCGCGGCGTGGCCATGTACAAAGGCTGGCTCTACTTCACCACACCTGACGCGCACCTGCTCTCGCTCAATGCGAAAGACGGCAGCCTGCGCTGGGATAAAGTGATTGCCGATGTCAAGAAGGGCTATTGGTCCACCATGGCGCCGCTGGTGGTGAAAGATCACGTGATCGTGGGCGTGGGCGGCGACCTGGATAACATCCCTGGCTTGCTGCGGTCGTTCGACCCGCAGACGGGAGCGCTGCAATGGGAGTGGCTCGCGAGTCCGCCGGCCGGCACGCCCAACGCCACCACCGGCGGCATGACATGGGTGACCGGCACTTACGATCCCGACCTCAATCTTGTCTACTGGGGCACCGGCAATCCCACCCCTGTATTGAATGGCACAGTGAGGCCGGGAGACAACACTTGGACCTGCAGCATCGTGGCCCTCAACCCCGACACCGGCAAGCTGGTATGGGGATTCTCGGCATCGCCGCACGATACCCATGACTGGGATGCCGTAGAAATTCCGGTGCTGGTGGACGCGAATTTCCATGGCGAACCGAGAAAAATGCTCATGCAGAGTTCGCGGAACGGCTACTTCTTTGTGCTAGACCGCACCAACGGGAAAAGCCTGCTCACCACTTCCTATGGACCGACAAACTGGGCGCTCGGCGTCGACAAGAATGGACGTCCCATTCCCAATCCGGACAAGGATCCCAAGCGCGACGGGCGCCTGATTGCTCCGGACGAAGGCGGCATGACCAACTACCGCTCCCCCAGCTTCGATCCCAAGACGGGGTTGTTTATTGTTGACGCGCATCCCAGCTGGAGCATCTATTTCGCCAAGCCTGAGGATGGCGCTTATGGTTGGGCCGGGGCCGATTTCGACCTGTGGGGAAAAGGCGTCATCGAAGCCATCGATTACCAGTCGGGAAAAATCCGCTGGCGCCACGACGTGGGCCACGGCGGATCCGGGGCGGGCGTGCTCACCACCGATGCCGGGTTGACTTTTACCGGCGACTCGACGGGAAATATCCTGGCATTGTCCACGACTGACGGCACCACTCTCTGGCACGCGGGCACGGGCGCTGCTATGCAGACGTCGCCCATCACTTACGAACTCGATGGACGACAATATGTCGTGAGCGGAAGCGGGGGTGTCATGTTCGCCTGGGTGCTTCCCCCCGGTTCGCCGCGCACCGTGAGCCTTCGATGATCCAACTTTGCCTGACTGGGTTAAGCGGGCGTGGTCAGTGATTCCATCAGCAGCTCCGCGGCGGTGCGCGCAAAGACATCGTCGTTGATGTGCGATTCGATTTCGATCAGCCGGACGGATGGGGCGAGTGTTTCCTTCAAGGCGCTCCGGTAAGCGTCCAGTGCGACTTGCGAATAGAACGGGCCGCCCGCCTTGTCGATGGCGGAAACGCCTTGCAGCGGAATCAGCACGGTTACCGGCCCAATGGCGCGATTGAGCTTGCCGGCTGTGATCCGTCCAATCTCCGCACACTCTTCGGGCGTGGTCCGCATAAGCGTCACGCTGGGGTTGTGCCTGTACAAATTGCGGCTCCGGAATTGCGTGGGCACCGATTCCGCGGGCCCGAAATTCACCATATCGATCGCCCCCGGGCAGACCACCTGGGGAATGCTCTTGCGGCCCGCCGCTTCCAGCCGCTGCGGCCCCGCGCTCATTACACCGCCCACCAGTTCGTCCGCTAATTCGGTGGTGGTAATGTCCAGAACGGCGCGAAATGCGCCGTCTTCAATCAACTGCTCCATCGCTCTGCCGCCCACGCCGGTGGCGTGAAAGACCAGAACCTCGTAGCCTTTCTCTTCCAGCACGCGCCGCGCGGCCGTGACGCATGGAGTGGTGACGCCGAACATGGTTGCGGCGATGGCGGGCTTCTCATCAGGACCACTCGCCGGCTCTGACGCAACCATGCCGCAAATCGCCGCTGCCGCATTGCCCAGAATTCGGCGGGAGACGTGATTCAACCCGGCAATGTCGACGACCGACGGCATCATGCAAATGTCCCGGGTTCCCACGTAGGGCCTGGTGTCGCCTGCGGCTACGGTGGAAACCATCAATTTTGGAAAACCGAATGGAAGCCCGCGCATCGCCGCAGTGGCGATGGCTGTGCCCGCCGAACCACCCAGCGATACCACTCCGTGGATGGATTGCTGTTCGAAAAGCCGCCGCAGTATAACCGTCGCTCCAAGCGCCATCGCAGTGACGCTGCGGCCTCGGTCTGCGCCCGCCCGGAGGGAGCCCAGATCCTCATTCGCCGCCGACGCCACCTCTGCCTGCGAGATATCCGGCTTGAAGACCGGACTGCCAAGCACTCCCACGTCGATCACGATGGCTCGCAGACCGGCTTTTTCAATCCGGTCGCGCAGGAAAGAGAATTCTTCTCCCTTGGTATCGAGCGTGCCGATCAGAGCAATGGTCCTGGGAATCATCGTGCTAAGTCTCCGGCAGCTCGCCCGGCGCCAGCACCCGGCACTCCGGCATCGCACGAAGGAGGGCTTCGGGACCGGGCGGCGAATACACGGCAATCAGTTTCAATGCTTCCCAACCGGTGTTGACCGTGGAGTGGAAAACATCGGCAGGTATGTGGATCATATCTCCGGCGCTGATTGGCTCCCATTGCTCGCCATCGATATCGATCATCTGTCTGCCCTGTCCGGAGACGACATACAGAATCTCCTCGGCCCCCGGGTGATTGTGCCGCACGTGGCCTTTCCCGGGTTGCAACAGAACCACACCCATGGTGAAGCGGTCGGTACCGGTGACCCGCGGTTCACTGAGCCACTTGATCGTTCCCCAGTCAAATACCTGGGTCTCTACTGCGGCGGGTGTTACGAAACGGCGGCCCGCGAATTTAGCCATGGTTGCTCCTTTCGCCGTTGCCTGGGGAGAGCTTTACTTTTTTGAAACTCATTACCTGCTCGGTGATGGCTCGCTCGGTGGGTAGGCGCTCAATGCTGGAAGCGCCAAAGAATCCGCAGACGCCACCGGTCCGGCTTAGAACATATTGAACATCGTCCGGCTCTGCAATGGGGCCGCCGTGACAAAGAACCAGGATCTCCGGGCGGACCGAGACGGCTGCTTCCTGGATGGCTTGAATGCGGGCTACCGATTCATCGAGGGTAATGGCGCTTTTGGCGCCGATCGAACCCTTGGTGGTGAGTCCCATGTGCGCAATCAAAAGGTCCGCGCCGGCACTGGCCATGGCCTTCGCCTCTTCGGGATTGAAGACATACGGACAGGTAAGCAAATCCAGCTCATGCGCGCGCGCAATCATCTCCACTTCCCGGTCGAATCCCATGTCGGTCTCTTCCAGGCTCTCGCGAAACTGACCATCGATCAGCCCCACGGTGGGGAAGTTCTGCACTCCGGAAAAACCGGCATCTTTAAGGTCGCGAAGGAACAGGTCCATAATCCGAAAGGGATCGGTTCCGCATACCCCGGCCAGCACCGGTGTCCTGCGAACGATGGGTAGAACTTCGCGCGCCATCTCCATCACGATGGCGTTTGCATCCCCGTAGGGCATGAGTCCGGCCAGAGATCCACGCCCGGCCATGCGGTAGCGGCCGGAATTGTAGATGATGATGAGGTCAGCTCCTGCAGTCTCGGCGCACTTGGCCGAGATCCCGGTGCCCGCTCCCGCACCGAGAATTGGGATCCCCGCGGCGCTACTCTCTCGCCATCGCTTCAGGCAGGTTGTTCGATCCATCATGCTGCTCTTCTCATTTGCCATCCCGGGACACGACGCTACTATATACGACCGCTTGATGTCGGCTCCAAAGCACATTTCTTCCGTTATAGTTCTGCACCGGCGACGCCATCGATTGCGTGCGAATGGTGGCCTGAACCATCCGCTCATCCCTCCCTCTCACATTTATAAGGTGATCACCGCCCGGGCGCACATTGGCGAATACAATCTCCGCTATCTTCTTGCCGATCGCGTTTCCCTGATTCAGCCGGTCCCTTTCAATCGCGGATCAGTTTTAAAGTTCCGGCGGATCACATATTTTTTGTGCTGAGCCGGGGAAGGGTTGTGTTATCGTCTCTTCACGCTAACGATGGCCTGCCCTGATTCCTTTTCGTCTGCCGTCCATGGCGTGATCAAGAGTTTTCAAAATCCTCCCCACCGGTATCTATTTTGCTTTGCCGAGCTTGCGATGAAAACACGACAACAGCCTTAAGGAGCCGAGATGAGTCTGTTCAGCGTAGGCCATCGATCTGTAGTGGTTGTTCTTTTCGCCAGTGCCTGTTTCCTCCATGCCCAGGTGCAAGCCACCAACGGAAGAATCCAGGGAGATATTGTGGACTCCCAGGGAGGACCGGTAGTGGGTGCGCAAGTAGAGGCGGTGCAAACCGAAACCGCCACCAGCCACCAGTCGGTGACCGATAAATCAGGTCATTTCGAATTCCCCTCGCTCTTGCCCGGGCATTACACGGTCAAAATCACGAGGCAGGGATTCGCTCCCACCATTCAGCAGAACCTGACCCTTACGGTGGGGCTGACTACTACGCTCAAGCTGGTGCTTCAGGTGGCGGGAAGCACAGAAACCGTGGTCGTCACCGATACGCCGCAGATGGACATCACCACCGTGTCGGCGGCGACCACCCTCAGCGACATCACCATCGCCACTTCTCCGGTGTTGGGCCGGAAATTTGAAGACCTCCTCACGCTGACTCCCGGCGTGAGTATTTCGCAAGGCCCCGACGGCGATGAAATCAACATCAACGGCCAGCGCGGCATCTTCAACAACGTTTCGCTCGATGGCGGCGATTACAACAACGGATTCTTCGGAGAACAGTCGGGCGGACAGCGAGCCGCCGTCGACATCACCCTGGAAGCGGTGCGCGAATTTCAAATCGTTTCCAGCGGCGCCAACGCGGAGTTCGGCCGTACCGGCGGCGGCGTGGTCAACGTCATCACCAAGTCGGGCACCAACGCTTTTCACGGCAGCTTGTTCCATTACCAGCGCCTCGAAGCCATGACTGCGGCGACGTCCGATGGCACCCCGCTCACTGATTTTCATCGCGAACAATTCGGCGGCAGCGCGGGCGGCCAGATCATCAAGGACAAGCTCTTTTACTTCGGCGCCGCCGAGGGGATCGATGAGAATCTGCTGCGCAAGAACTTGAGCGCGTACAACGCCAAGACCCTCGGCTCGGCGGCTTGCCCGGTGAGCAATCCGGTATTCATGAGCAATATCAGCGAGTCCCAGATTTCGGGCAACGGCGATTGTCAGCGGCAGGTGCTTATCAACTTCTTCAAATCCAGCTACAAAGAAGATGAGGGTTTGCCCGTCGACCACGTCGTTCACAACGGCGCGTTCTTTGGCCGCGGCGATTACAACCTGACACCCAAGCATCTGCTTTACACTTCTTACAATTTCGATTACTCCCGCAATCCCAACCAGACTTTTGACGTCGCCACCTACGGACCCACCGCCAACGGCATTGAGGGCCCGGCCCACATTCAAACGCTCAACGGCAACCTGATCAGCACCTTCAGCGCGCGCCGCCTGAACGAAGCTCATATCACATACGGGCATGAAACCCGGCCTCGCTCCGCGATCAACTCCACAGCGGTGCCCGACACCGGCATTGGTTTCTTCCCGTCGTTCCGCTTCGGGCAGCCGTTCTTCCTCGGCCCCGGAGCCAGCGAAACGTTCTATCACCTCGACTTCAAGGACAACTTCACTTACATCGTCCAAAAGCACACTCTCAAATTCGGCGGCGAGTATCTCTTCAGCCACAACGAGCAGATTTTCGATGGGTTCGCGCTGGGCCGCTATATCTTCGGCGATGTGGTTGGGTTCCTGCACTATGCGTCGCCGGCCGGCACCGGCGAAGGATTCGGTCCAGACGCCCAGGCCTGCGCGGACGGTTCTTATGTGTCCACAACCGACTGCCCGGGAGGCGTAACCAATTTTGGCAGTCCCCTGTTCCTCTACCTGCAGGATGCGGGCGTGCGTCCAGGCCAAACCGTGCAGCAGGCCGGCTACTCGAATATTTCCAATCACGAGCCCGCGGCTTACCTGCAGGACACGTGGCAAGTCAACGGGCACCTTACGCTGAATTATGGCCTGCGCTGGGAGGCACAGATCTTCCCGGATCCTGTCATTCCCCCGGCCCAGACCTTGTACGGTCAATATCTGAGCGACCCGGCATTTCCTTCCAACGGCCACTTGCCGAATCAGAAATCCGAATTTCAACCGCGCGTCGGCTTCAACTACAACATTGGAGGGAAGGGCAAAACGGTGCTGCGAGGCAGCGGCGGAATTTTCTACGCGCGCCAGAACATGCTTACCGAAGTGGGCGCCATCACCACCAATGGCGTGCAACAGCAGACACTGACTGAGTTCTCCGGCTTCGGCAATCCCGTCTATCCGGGGATTCTGCCGGTGGAGGCCTGCCCCACCACCGGTTGTGTGGGCGCCGGCGTTACGGTATTCGACAAGCATTACCACAACCCGCGCATATACCAGTATGACGTGGGGTTCGAGCAGCAGGTGGCGGCCGACTACGTTGCCTTTGTGGACTTCAACGATTCAAAGGGCGTGTGGCTCACCCGCTTTCTCAATCCCAACATCGGATCCACCGTGGTCCTGCCGCAGAACAGCGACACGGTTTCCTATACCGGCGACGTTCCGTTTCCCAACCTCGGCCAGATCACGAATACCATCAGCAATGCCAAGTCGCTGTATCGCGGGTTGACCTTCGGCGTCCGCAAAAGAATGTCGCATCGCTACCAGTTCGAAGCGCAATATACTTACTCGGACGACCGCGACGATGACTCGAACGAGCGTGATCCTTTCACCTTCCGCTACGCCAACTTTTACAACCTGAAGGCCGAGTATTCGCTCTCGGATCGCGACGAGACGCACAAGTTCAACGCATTTGGCCTGGGAGAACTGCCGCTCGGCATCCAGTTGAATGCACGCATTCAGCAGCACTCCGCAGAACCGGAGACGGACAACACCCTGGGGGATGGCACCGGCGCGCCGTGCAGCAAAAACAATTCACTTACCCGGTTCGTGAACGGAGTGGACTGCGGCCGAAATCACCTGCGCAAAGACAATGCGTTCTTTGTCACCGATTTGGGTTTCGCACGCCCGTTCACATTTCACGACAGCAAGCTGTCGCTCATCCCCAAGGTTGAGATCTTCAACACGTTTAATAACAAAAACAATCTCAACCCGCTCAGCTCGCCCGCATTGTTTGATTTCAGCGGCTTCCTTCGGGTAGGCGTCGGCGACCCGCGCCAACTGCAGCTGTCGTTGCGATTCGCGTGGTGATCGACTGAACACGAATCGGGTGGCCCAGGTCGAGATTTTGAGACCTGGGATTAACCGACAATCGCCGTCAGGGAAAAAACACTCTCAGCCAGTTGCCGATCGCCTTCGACGCTCGATCGTTCGCGCGCGGCATTCCGGTCGATGCCTTTCGTAAACACGCGCCATGCGATTTCTTGCGGAATCGTCACTTTGCATGCGACCGATTCGGTCGGTTCGCAGGCGAATCTCCATCCCGGTTCCTCCCTGCGCAAAACCCACGTCCCTCCACAGTCGCCGGAAACTTCGAAAACTATATTTGTTCCGGCGGTCGCCGCGACGCTCCGGTACGTGTGCGGAAGTCCCCGCAGGAAGCAGTCCAGAACGGGATAGTACAGTTCGCGCGTCATGATGCCGGGCCGATTCGTCGCCAGGCGGATCTGCTGCTGGTGATGCCAGCGTTCCGTCAATTCGCGCGCCGTATCGAACCAGTTCGGCGAGGTCTCTTCGCCCGCCCAACTGACGTTGAATGTCGCCTGCCGAAAGGGATCGAGAGCTTCATGAAAGCGCGCGGATTGCTCGCATGCCATCGCCATCATGTCGACCAGCACTGCCGGGCTCAGCCGGCGGTATACCGTGACACCATCCTGGTTCAGGCGGTTGACAAGCTCGACAACCGGCTCCGCAGCGCGTGGGCTTGGATCCTTCACCCAGCATGCATCGCGCACCAGCGAGAGCTTGCGCAGCACCGTATCCAGCAGGTGCGCAGCTACATCGCGAACCTTCCATCGAGGCGCGACCGTCTGCGCATCCCACTCTTCGGCGCCGATCGACTGGAGCAGTCGAATAAGCTCCCCATCAACCTTGCGCAACAGATGAGCGCAAAGGATGGGCTCGCATCCTCCCAATGGCTGTTCCGGCATCACGGCTCCAGCCTATCAAAGCACGCCGCCCATTTTGAGACGGGAGACCGGCGATGCCCCGGGGTCGACGATTCGTTTCGCCCTCAATGCGTCCCGAACACCATCACCGCCGCACCCAGCAGCACCGCAGCAACAATCACCAGTGCCACATTCATGTCGAGCGCCGTTTCGCGCCCGCCGATGTGCACTCGAAGCGGTTGAATACCATTAGGATCGTGGAGTGTGCCCTCATAGAGCGGACGCGCAAGTGTGGCTGTGAGGAAGCCGGCCAGCGAAGTGGCTGCGAAAAGAGCGGCGACGTAAAATCGGCCGCGCGAACCCGGCCCCGGCCACCACAGCAGGCCGATCTCGATTGCGGCGGCGGGCAGAGCCGTAAACGCCTGCCACACCACGTGGAAGCGGGCATGTCCGGGCCACAGCGGATTGGTCGAATGGGTTCGGTTGAGATCGATAAAAACAGGCATGATGCCCTGGCCGGCCGCGATGGCTGTCACGATCAATCGGGCGGCAAATACCTCGTTCATTCAGGGCTGGTCTCGCAGGCAATGCGGGCCGGGCGACCCCCGCACTCAGGCCTCCGCTTCGTCGTCGTCATCCGTTTCGCCTTCCACGGAGATCCGCAGAGACTTGAGAAAATTCAGATCGTTCTGCGTAAAGGCGCCGTCCTCCGCGGCAGCATCTTCCTCGCCCGCCTCTTTGGATGCGACTTCGTTCAGACCGATCGTCGCTTCCAGCATCAGCAGAACGTCAAATCCGTGCTTGCGGATATCCTGAACAACCCCGGCGATTTGCTCGCTCTCGATGACCGATTCGTGGATAGCCTCTCCCAGTTGTTGGATCAGTTCGCGCAAACGGGATGTCACGTGATTTACCTCCGGCGGCGGCCAGCGCGGAAGGAGCGCAGGGAGCGGCATGGATTTAATTACCTTACGTCCAGAGCGGCGTTACGGCAACCGCGGTAAGCAAATTTGATGCAGGACCGGGCACCCATCGCCGCTGATACCATCATAATCGGGTATGAAACCGCAGACCATCGGACGGGTGCTGGGCATCGGAGTGCGCATCGTGGGCCGGATGGCCGGCCAGCGCCTCGCGGCCAGCGGTCGATCCGCGCCGTCCGGCGTTCGCGCCGCCAGTCAGCCGGTCACGATTGATGCCGCTACCGGGTCGGTCGCCGGGCCGTTGTCCGGACGCTCTGTCGGCCACGCTACCGGTAGCCTCGCGCGCGGCGTGAGCGGTTTCTTCAAACCGTTCCGCAGAGTGGGAGGCATCGTCTTTCTCGAAGTGGTCGGGGTCTTCTTCTTCCTCTTCGTGCTGGTATTCGGCAACTGGGCGTGGCGGCTTCGCGACCAGGCCGCACATGGACCGGACCACACCAAGTTCCTCCTCTATGCGACCATGATGTTGGTGTTCCTCTACCTCAGCGTGAGTTCCTTCTGGCGGGCGCGGAGAAAGTAGGGCGCTGAACGGACCCGGAACTTCAGTGCACTCAAAATCAGCGGTGCCGAGACCGAGGCGAAACTTGCGGGCTGAGTGCCTGCTGAGCTCTTTGGGCTGGCCAGGGTGACATGCATCACGAGCAGGGTTCAACGGGACTGCTCAGCGCCCGTGGGTCGGCCCGGCCAACTGGATCGAGGTTGGGACTCGGATACCGCTAACCGGTGTGTCCTGTAGGCGACGTTTCACACCACGAAATAAAGAATGCAATTGCTGAATTCCAGCGCAAACGATTGAGCGCCAGCCACTTTCGCGTATAGTCTTCGAGTAAAGTTCAGCCATCGGAGAGTATTTCCAGTATGATAATGAATGCCCCCTGGCATGTCTGGAGGTGGACAGCTTTTGGCAGAAGTTCGTGTACAGGACGGCGAGCCGCTCGAGAATGCGTTGCGCCGCTTCAAGCGTAAGGTGCAGCAGGAGGACATCATCAAGGAAGTGAAACGTCACTCCTACTACCTGAAACCCGGTGAGAAGCGCCGCGTCAAGGCAGCCCTTGCCAGGAAGCGGAATCGCAAGAAGGCTCGCAAAGAGCAGGACTGATGAAAATCACCTCTCGACCGGGAGCGTTCTTTCTCCCGGTCGAGAGTTAGGCAGCAACGTCACGATTCCATTGATCGTTCCTACCCTGGCCGACGGCGAAAAGACCGCGGCCCGTTCAAGTGGATCGTGATTGTTTTCACTTTCGCACCGTCGTGTGATGGTGCTATATCGTCTCGGTCTTCCCGGCGGAAACCGAATTAAGCCGCTTAACTATTCGCGGCCCGGGCCCTAGTTGTTGGACTACGTACGAAGACAGGGAAACGGGACCGGCACATCCGAGGTCAATGGCCGATTTCGGCAAACTCCCTCTTCGGGGAAGCCGGCCATGGAATTCACGGATAAAGTTCTCAAATGCGTTGATTGCGGTTCCGAATTCATCTTTACCGCGGGCGAGCAGCTCTTCTTCCACGACAAGGAATTCAAGAACGACCCCAAGCGCTGCAAACAGTGCAAGGCCAAGCGCGCCAATGGGGGGCCCCGCGTCAGAACCGAGACCCGGACGCGGTGTTCGGCGTGCGACATCGAAACCACCGTCCCATTTCGGCCGACGCAGGGCAGGCCCGTTCTTTGCCGCTCCTGCTTCCAGAAGGCCCAGGCAGGTCAGTTGCCCATTCCTGCCTCATCGGCACAAACTCCATCGGCCCCAGGGTCAACACCAGCTGGGACCTGAAGCACACCTCACTGAGAACTGGAATCGTGAGTAAGGCTCACGCGAACATTCATCGCTGCAGCAGATCGATCGGCTGCGTGAAGTCGGTGACCCGGATGTGCTTTGCCAGCGCGGGGTGCTGGCGCTCGAGCGCGAGATACATTTCCCATGCCACTCGCCGGTAACTGAAGTGTCCTGCCGGCCCTGAACGCAGCTCTGAAATGTACTGCGCTTCGGCGAAATCCATCTTGAAGAGGCAGCGGACCCGGGTGGCCAGCGGCAGCACGTACAGCGCGGAGTGCGCCGCCTCCGGCGCCGGGCTGCCCGCAATCCTCGCACTGGCCGCATGGGCGGCTTCGACCGTCGCCTGGTACTCTGCCAGCCTTCCCGATTCCGCCAGCAGGTCTACGTCCGGACCGAGATCGCCCCCAGCCGGCGTCTCATAGCCAAGCTTCGCCGTGAACCCCTGCTTGATCTGCGTAACCCGCCGATGGCGATGCATGTCGCGGAACCCGCCAATATCCATGAGAATGTCAAAGCGCAGGGCCGCCCCCGCGTGGAACGCGCGCAAGGTTTCGTCGTGACGCCCCCGGTGCCGCAAACCGATCTCGATGATCTCCACAATGCGAGAGCCTGGAAGGGCGGCAACAATGTCCCGCACCTGCCGGTACGAGTAGTCGCTACCCCAGTAAATCAATGTCGCCGCAAGTTCCACCTCCAGGGTCTCCGTGCGCTCCACCAGGTCCACCAGCGGCGCCGGGGCCATGGGCACCCCGTCCAGAACTTCCCGGGCCACCTGCTCGACGGCGGCGCGCGTTTTCACCAGGTATTCGTTGGGAACCGCGTACTTAACCAGGGTCGGCGCCGTCCTCACCTCGCGGGTGAGCAGTGCGGCTGCTTCCGCGGCCAGTGATTCCTCCGCGGCCAAAGCGGATTCCGTGCCCTCGGGAGGGGTGTAACCGCTCAAGCCGGCCGCCGCTGCTCCCTCGCCGATCACGCCCGCGTATCGGACCGTCGCCGCCTTCTCAAACTCCCCCAGCCTTTTCACGAGATCCGCGCCGGCGGCGGCATTTACGTTCCATGCCGGGCCGGTGGCCGCATCGCGCAGCTTCGCCCCCAGTTCCCGAACTTCGGCCATGGGGTGCGCGAGGAGCCGCGACACCTGGGTTTCCAGCGTACGGGCGTTCACGATCTGCCCCAGGGATGTGTTGGTCGCCAGCGGCAGCAGGTAGCGCGCCACGTCGAACGCCCGTGCCCGCAGGGTTCGTTCGTAAGCCTCCGGCTTCATGCCGTCCGGCTTGGCCACCCGCTTTCGCAAAGCATCGAGCACCGCGGCCGTGGTGCGGTCGTAGGCCGCAAACAGCCCCCGCACCGTGTTGGTGAAAAGCTCCGCAGACGCAGAGTCTTCGCCGAAACCAGGAAAAAACCACCCCGACTTCATGAAATTCTGGTAGCGCGTCGACCGCTCCTGCCCATCCCACCGCTGCTCGTCCACCAGCACGATCGCCGCCAGCAGGCTCAGCCTCTCCACGGCAAACGCGATATGCGCCAGGTCGGCGATGGATCGGTGCCCGTATTGGAAATAGAATGTGTTCAGGAACTGTTCGGCGCGCTGGGCGCTGATTTCGTTCAGCGACTCACGCATGGACAGCGACGAACGGGAATACTTGGCCATTGCGTAGGCCAGCACCTCCGGGTCCGCGCCATGGACGGCAAAAACATCGGACTGGTTCTGGGCGCCGGCAGGATGATTGGAGAGAGGCCGAAAAGTTTCGCTGGACATGTCAGAGTGCTCGCGACCAGAATACGTCATTGAGGGTTCGTGCGAAGAGGCCGCCGGTTCCTTCCTCCGCAACGCTGATTCGTTCTCCTGGAGCACCGGGCCATGCGGGAGTATTTGGTAAGAACATCGCAAAGTCCGCGGCCACTGCCCTCCGGTCACTGGGTCATGACCCAGCGCTGGAACGACCTTCTATTTGCGCACTGGCCTATACCCGCGTCCGCGGTTGCGCCCCTCATACCAGATGGCCTCCAGGTGGACACCTTTCACGGCTCCGCATGGATCGGCGTGGTTCCCTTCTGGATGGATCGCATTAAGCTCCGCGGCCTGCCCACTATACCCTTCACCCGCAGTTTTCCCGAACTGAACCTCCGCACCTACGTGCGCGACCAGCGGACCGGCACTCCCGGCGTTTTCTTTCTGTCTCTGGACGCGAATAATCTGCTGGCGGTGGCCTTCGCGAGTACCATCTACAGCCTCCCGTACTACTGGGCGGAGATGAAGCTGCAGCAGCGCTCGGAGCGCGAATTTGCCTTTTATAGCCGGCGGCGCTGGACGAACCCCCCGGTCATTTTTAAAGCGCGGTACCGGGGGCTGGGTCCCACTCGCAAGCTGGTCGAGAGCCGCAGCGGGTCGCTGGAGTATTTCCTCACCGAACGCTACTGCCTGTTTACGCGGAGCCGGGCGGGCGAGCCGATGCGGGCCAACATTCACCATGTTCCCTGGCCCCTCGAAGAGGCGGAAGCCGAGATTGAGAAGAACGATCTCCCCGCGGCCTACGGCATCCAGCTTCCCGACCAGCAGCCCGTCTTGCATTATTCCCGCAAGCTGGCCGTTTACGTCTGGCAACTCGAGCGCATGAAGCCCATTCGAGCGCAGCAGAGAATCCCCGTGGAAGCCATGCCCTCCGCCTGAATCGCCGCTCTCTTTTAAACTCATTTTTGGTTTGCCTCCCGGAGCCGCAAAGTCGCGCGCAGAACATTAAAATGGAGTTACTTTGGGATGCAAGACCTTCGTGTGGTAAGGTTTCCGCATTTTCGTGCTTTGATGGGATAGTCCAGCGGCCGCTGGACGCGCTGCAATCGCCTCCCCCCGGAAGCGAAGCGCTAGAGGCGTGTGGCACCCCACACTCCCCCCGGTGTGTCACACGCCCCCTTGCCTCTTCCCCCTCTTGCGCTCGCCGCTCCCTATAATGAGCTTCGAAGAGCCGACGGTTGTCGGCAGTGCGGCGCCGTTCATGGGCCGCGCGGGAAAGGATCAGCTTCAGAATGGGAAATCTGCAAGGAAGAATCGCGCTGGTGACAGGCGCTTCGCAGGGAATTGGCCGGGCGTGCGCCCTGGAGCTGGCGCGCGCCGGGGCCACGGTCGCGCTGGCCGCGCGCAATGAATCGAAACTCGCCGAGGCGGCCGCCGAGATCTCGTCTGCGGGCGGAACGGCCGCGGTGTTCGCCCTCGACGTCGCCAGCGAGGACTCCATCAAGGCCGGCGCCAAAGCCGTGCTCGAAAAGTTGGGCAAGGTCGAGATCCTGGTCAACAATGCCGGCATTACCCGCGATGGCCTGGTACTGCGTATGAAGCGCCCTGACTGGGACGACGTTCTGTCCACCAACCTGACCGGCGCCTTCCTCCTGACCCAGGCCGTGCTCAGCCAGATGCTGCGCAACCGCTGGGGCCGCATTGTGAACATCACCAGCGTGGTCGGCGAGACCGGCCAGGCCGGCCAGGTTAACTACGCCGCATCCAAGGCCGGCCTCATCGGCATGACCCGGGCGCTGGCCCGCGAAGTCGGTTCCCGCGGCATTACCGTGAATGCCGTTGCGCCGGGTTACATCGAGACGCCCATGACCGCCGTCCTTGACCAGAAGCAGCGCGACGCCATGGTTGCGGGAATTCCCCTGGGCCGCCCCGGCACTGACGCGGAGATCGCCCAGTGCGTCGCGTTCCTGGCTTCTGACGCAGCCGCCTACATTACCGGCCATGTCCTCGACGTGAACGGCGGAATGTTTATGGGATAGGAAGGGACCTGCGCACCAAGGGACCTGACCGATAGATTCGTCTCGCTGCCGGTCATTCCTCGGGAGAGCTCGGGGCAAGATCAAGCAACGCTTGAACGTAGGCAGGTTGCGCCCGCCTGAGATACTCCGCATTCTCCATCCCGTGATTCTCGCCAACTTTCGCCATGAAGTCGTAGGTACTGGACAAATAGTTGGGGTCGCCTAAAATCACGGCTTCGCGTAGATGTTTCTCCAGCTCTCGTGTCACCGCTTGCAACTTTGCTAATCCCTTTGTCGCCTCGCCCTTGATGCATGTTATCCGGCCGATAGCCAGGTCTCGTAGAAACGTTGGCATCACTAACTGCGCATCGTACGCTTGCCGTATCTCAATCTCGGCATTCACTTGCGAAGTCGGACTTGCCATCCAGTCAACCCAGGAACTGAACTGGATGGCATTCGCGATGCTCGGCATGTTAACTAATCGGGATGCGCTTCCCTCCGACGCGGCGTGCAGCGAAGCCGCAATCACCACCCGATATTCCTCGCACAGGTCCGCTTCGGTCGGAGCCTCATCGAGGCGGGACTTGGCCGTTTGGCTGGTGACGGCCTTGGCTTTCTTAAGCGACAAAACAGCCCGGAACGCATACAGGGCGCAGCGATAGTACACCAATGCCAGATATAAGCCCGCGAGAAACTGCTCCACCGTGAATCTTGTTTTGGCGTGGTCCCTGTAGACCTCCGCTTTATTTTGGAATTCGCGCGCGATGGCCGTGCCCCACACCACGGCAACATTAGCCGGCACGGCCGGATGCTCAAGATAGAATTTGATATCCGGCACCGGAAACGGCATGCTTACGTTGACCCCCATTACCGTCTGGCCCACTCCGTAGCGAAGATAGTCGCGATTCATCTCCAGCAGAGCGGAAAGAGGAAACGGACAGAAGTCAAACAGCAAAAGTGTGGCGACCGGCTTGATAACTTCATCTCCAGCCAGTAAGTAACTACCGTAAGACTCGATTAGCCGGTCGATGCACCGTGTGCACCAATTGCGGATCGCCTCCTCATTGTTCAACTCCAGAAATTCGCCGATCCCTTTGACGGCCTCGATGTGCCGGTAATGTGGACCCTTGGCCGCTTCGGAATACAGAAAATCGACGGAGTCTAGAGTGGCGCCGATTTGGGCCGCCTCGAAAATTCCGGTTGAAACTTCCCTCAAGGCGTTGGCGCGCGCTCGCAGGCGATTCCTCAAGTTATCGCCGGCCGGCGATGCAGCGATTGGTATGACCCGTTCCTGAGGGATTTGCGCTGGGCGGATGCTGGTCGTGTACTTCGTCCCATGGTCGAAGACAATGTAGGTCGCGGATCCGTCGGCCATGATTTCGTAGGCCCAGAGATTCTGGTCAAGCCGAACCTTGCTCATCTCCATTAGATTGACAAAGTTCTGCTCAGCGGCTC
This sequence comes from Occallatibacter sp., assembly GCA_036502905.1. Lineage (GTDB taxonomy): Bacteria > Acidobacteriota > Terriglobia > Terriglobales > Acidobacteriaceae > Telmatobacter. Next base: position 18,570 of record DASXXV010000280.1, read on the forward strand.
GAGGCGTCTCGCCCATCAAAACCCGCAGCAGTCGTCGGACCTCGGAGAGTATGTAGGGGGCCCCGGCAGGCATACGATCCATTGCGCTTCACTCAGACTTCAGTTCCAGCCGAATCCTTCGCACCAGGCGTTCGCTGTAGATCTCAACCTTCTTGGTCGTGAAACCATTGCGCGCCAGGTGGTCTCTGATCTGCGCCGTCTCCAGCGCGTCCTGGCCGTCCACCAGCCTGTCGAATTCCGGCTTGGTTAAATCCGCGATTAAGGTCGTGCACACGGAATCCAGTTCTTGTTCGTGGCTGGCAGCCAGTTGGGCGAGTTGCCTGGTGTCGGCCTCTTTGAATTGAGCCTGGTTTGCGATCGGCGTCAGCTTCTCGATAAGTTTCTTCGCCAGACTCTTCCCCAGCTGTTTCCCGCCTGCCGTGGTCACTTCTTCCGTCGCTCCCTTGAGCATGCCCAAAAGAAAATTGGCGAGAACCGTACCGCCGAACACAATGCCGATCTCTATTCCTGTGAAGTAAGCGGCATCCTGGTCACCGTGCTTACGCCTGACATAAGAAATATCTGCGCCGATCTCCTCGTTGATGCCGAGCACAATTCGTTTGGATTTTTCCACGGAAACCTCTCAGAAACCGGACCGTCCCGGTGGAGCAATCAGTCTAAACGCAAGCCCGCCCGGGTAAAACGCGAATTCTCATTCCGCGACATACCACAAGCGAGGGCCGCCTGCAGCGGCGTCTCAGTTATAGACCCTTATTTGGGCGGCTGTACTGTGCCACTATTGCGGCGGTGGTCCTTCGCGGGGCGCGGGTCCGCCGGTGGCGGGCGGTCCCATCACGTTTACCGCCGACGCGACGAAAACCCCTTCCTTCACCGCCCCGTCCACCCTCACATTCGTGCCCACCTGGATATCGGCCAGCGTCACGGGTTCGCGGCGGCGGCGGAACGAGGTGTTCTCGTCGGCCACAAACGTGTGTTCGGAGTTGTCCACGGGGCTCTGCAGTGTCAGCTTAGTGTCGTTGACGGCGGTCACTCGCCCCATCAGCCATGTCTTGCCGAAGTTGGCCTGCATCTCCCGCATTTCCCGGGCGCGCTCCGGATCGAGCTTGATCACCGACATGGCGCCCACCGATTTCGCCGCGGTGTCCACCTCTCCGGCCGCCATGATCACATCGCCAACATGGATATCCGTGGGCTTGATCTCCTGGGGCGGCACGCGCATCGCTCCTGGCGTCGGCCGCTGCGAGGGCTGCTTCAGAACGCGGGTGTTCACGCTGTAGTGGACCGTGAATGTCTCACCCGTAAGGCTTTTGATGGTGTAGTGGTCGGCGGCCACTTCCGTCACCGTGCCGCCCACGCCGCGGCCGCCCATCATTGGGCCGCCCCATCCCCGTCCGCGTCCCTGCCCCATTCCCGGACCAGCGCCGGGCTGCCCCTGCTGAGGCGTGGCGGAATCCGGTGGAGGCGGAGGGGCGTCCTGCGCGGCGACCAACATCCCCAGTGAAAGTGTCAGGCAAAACATGCCAACCAGCCGAAAATGCATAACGTCTCCCCAACGCGGCAAGATCTTGCGGCGTCTCTGATTCTACAGACGCGGGATCCAACCCTTCGGACGACGCCGCAACCGGGGAGAATTGGTGGGTTTTCTGAGTGGCGGCTGAGCCGCGCCCTCGCGGCCGAGTCCGGCGAGCGAGCCGTGTTCCTCAGGCCTCGACTTTCAGACCTGGGGTTCGTCTCATTCACTGGGGCTGGAACCGGGGGGCGGCTGCTGGGATGTGCCTTTATTGCGCTTGCTGCGCAGCCAGCATCTGCTCGAACTCGGGCAGGCCGCGCAGGGCAGAGAACTCCAGGTCGGCTGCCACCTTCTTGGGCGTGGTAAACCCCTCGTTGATCGCCATGCGCAGGTATTCGATTGCCCGTTCGGCTTGCCCCGCGCGCACGCATCCTTTGGCCATGTAGTAGTTCATCGCGCCGCGTTCCTGCACTGACGCCGGGTTTTCCACCCGCACCGTGTTGGTGTGCTGGAAAATGTCCGGATCATTCGCCAGCGCGTTCTGGTATTCCTCCCAGCCCTTCTGGTACTTGTGCTCGGCCAGCAGCGCTGTGCCGAGATTCTTGTGCACCAGGGCCGATTTCGAATTGACCTTCAGCGCCTTGCGATACGTCTTCTCCGCCGTCCGATACTGCTTCATTGACACATACACGGTGCCAAGATTGTTCAACACCACGGCATTCTTCGGCTCCAGCCGCAGCGCCTGTTGATAACACCGCGCCCCGTCCTCCAGGTTGAACATCATCTGGTAGGCGACCCCCATCTTGTTCCACACTTCGGCCGAGTCGCGGGGGGCCTTCTTGTATTGCTCGATGGCGGCCTGGTAGCGCTGATGCGCCATCAGGGAATCGCCGATCTGCTCCGGAGTGGCATTGGGATTGTGAGCCGGCGCCGCGGCGGTTGCAGATGTAGCCGTTTGGGTGGAGGGTGCGGGCGGCGGTTGAGAATTGGGGGCGGCCTGGGCCAGAACACTGGCACTCGCCGGCGCAAGGAAAGTAATCACCACCAGCATCCGTAAACATTGCTCGTGGTCTTTCCTCATGATTCCTCCTCGAAAGAAGGAACTTCTACCACGCCCTTCACAAACTCAGGCGTGTTCCAGTTCGCCAACCCTATCAGACACCAAATGAGACTCCATTGATGTGATATTCGTCAACCGATGTGTTTGTACGGCATCCAACAACTCTGAGACGGCCCATCCCGGTATGAAACGGATACACCCAAGCTGCCGGTTGTGTCCGCGGCACCGCCTTGTGGCACAATCTCTGAATCGTAGGGCGAATCCCCGCACCCGGAAGGCAAAAATTTATGAGCACCATCAGCTCTACTCCTGCCGAATCAACCACATTGGGGCTGCTCGACCGCTTCCGCACAGCTCGCCGCCGCACCCTGGCGCTGATCGAGCCTCTCACTCCCGAGGACCTGATGGTGCAATCCTGCCCCGAGGCATCTCCGGCCAAGTGGCACATGGCCCATACCTCCTGGTTTTTTGAGTCCTTTATCCTCCGCGAATTTCTGGGCGGCTACCGAATATTCAACCCGGATTTCGCCTGGCTCTTCAACAGCTACTACCAGAGCTTTTCGGCATTCCCCGAAAAACGCCTGCGCTCCTCTTTCTCCCGGCCGGGTTTGAATGAAATCCTCCGCTACCGCGCCCATGTGGACGAAGCCGTGGAGCGTTTAATGGAGACCGATCCGGCCCCCGAGGCCCTCAAGCGCATCGAGCTGGGCGTCAATCACGAGGAACAGCACCAGGAATTGCTGCTGACCGATGTCCTGCACGCGTTTTTCACCAATCCACTGCGTCCTGCCTACGCACTCGATCCGGGTGCGGCATCTTCTTACGCAACTTGTAATCCAGGTTCCGGTTTTCCCGCCATCAAGTATCTCCAGTTCGAAGGCGGCTTGAAAGAAGCCGGCCACGCGGGGGAAGGCTTCTGCTTTGACAACGAGCTGCCGCGCCATAAGGTCTGGCTCGAGCCGTACGGGCTCGCTGACCGGCTGGTGACCTGCGGCGAATACGCCGAGTTTATCGCTGACGGCGGCTACCGGCGCGCCGAGCTCTGGCTCTCCGACGGATGGAACGCGGTGAACAACAATCAGTGGCGGGCGCCGCTCTACTGGACCGCCGACAACGGCGAGTGGAATATCTTCACCTTGCGCGGCGAACAGCCCCTCTCCCGAATGAAACATGTGCCCGTCAGCCAGGTGAGTTACTACGAAGCCGACGCCTACGCGCGCTGGTCCGGCCGCCGCCTTCCCACCGAGAGCGAGTGGGAAGCCGCCGCGGAAGGTCACCTCGTCAATGGCAACCTCCTCGACAGTGGATTGCTCCGGCCCGCAGCCATTGAGCTGATCGACAAGCAAGCTTCGGCGGCCAACGGACCGGCCGCAGTGCTCGCCGGCGCCGCGCCGACGTTTGCCTGTCCTTCGCAGCTTTTCGGCGATTGTTGGGAGTGGACCGCGAGCGCCTATCTAGGGTATCCGGGGTTCCATCCGCTGCCCGGCTCGCTGGGTGAGTACAACGGCAAATTCATGAGCGGCCAGTTTGTCCTGCGCGGGGGATCGTGCGTCACGCCTGGCCCGCACATCCGCGCTTCCTACCGGAATTTTTTCTCCCCGGAGACACGCTGGCAATTCTCGGGCATCCGGCTCGCATCTTAGTAACTTCGACATCCCGAAAGGCATCCAACTGACCGCATGACGACAATCGGTCTTCCCCGCCCGTCTACCCAGGTATCAGAGCAGATGGCTTCGGCCGTCAGCGAGGGGCTGTTGTCCCGGCCCAAGTGGCTTCCATCGTGGCTGTTCTACGATGCGGCCGGATCCCAGTTGTTCAACCAGATCACCGAGCTTCCCGAGTACTACCTGACGCGCACGGAGAGGGCTATCTTTGCCGCCCACGCCGATCAGATCATGGAGCTCGCCGGCGAAGGCGACGCCCTGCGTATCGTGGAACTCGGTGCAGGCTCGGCGGACAAAACACGGCTGCTGCTCAGCGCCGCCGTCGACCGCCAGGACACGGTGGTTTATGAGCCCGTGGATGTATCGGCCTCCGCCCTGGAAGAAGCACAGGAGCGCATCGAACGCGAGATTCCGGGTGTCATCGTCGCCCCGCGGGTGGAGGACTACTGCAGGGGCCTCGAGCTCGACCCGCCGGCCCTGGGCGAACGGCGCCTTCTGCTCTACATCGGATCCAGCATCGGCAACTTCGAGCCCGATGAAGCGCAGCGCCTGTTGACCAGTGCGCGCGCAGCTCTCGCCCCCGGCGATGCCATCCTTCTGGGCGTGGATCTTGCCAAAGAAAAGGAGACGCTGCTGGCCGCCTACGACGATGCCGCCGGGGTAACCGCCGATTTCAACCTGAATCTCCTCGCGCGTCTCAATCGCGAAATCGGCGCCGACTTCGACCTCGCGTCATTTGCTCACCGCGCCGTGTGGAATGCCGGGCAGTCGCGGATTGAAATGCATCTCCTCAGCAAGAAACGCCAGCGCGTCAAGATCTCGGCCCTCGATCTGCAGATCGATTTCTCCCCCGGCGAGACCATCCACACTGAGAACAGCTACAAATACCGCCCCGGCCAACCGGAGGAATTGCTGTCCAGCGCGGGCTTCACACCGGTTGCTACCTGGATCGACGACCAGAAACGGTTCGCCGTCTGCCTGGCAAGAGCCGGGGAAAAGTGAAGAAGGGAACGAGTGAAGCGACTCAAGCGAAGCGTGGATCATGATTTACTCGCTCACTTCTTCACTCTTTCACCTGGAGCATTCCCCTACTTCGGATTCTCGATCCTCACCAGCAAAACGTCGTGTGCGCCCAGCTCCACCGGCATGTTATCCGTGAGCGTCACGTCCGTCCTGGCCCACAGATCGCGCCCCTTCTGCGGCCCATGAAGCCCCAGCTTCTCAAGGCTCAGATGGAACGGATGCGTTGAATAGCGGTCGCTTCCCGCACTCAGGATCGCAATCGCTTTCGCCCCGCCCGCCAGGTCCCGCTCCCACACATCCACCTCGCCCTCGCTGTACACGCGACGTGCCTGCTTGCCCAGCTTGTCCTGGTCGATGGCGATCACGTCTTTGCTGGTCAGAATCTCCTTGATCTCCGGCTTCATGTTGGGCAGGTCATTGCCCGCCAGCAGCGGAGCGGCGAGCATCGCCCACATCGAAAAGTGGCTGCGGTTCTCGCGAATATTGAGCCGCCCGTTGCCCACCTCCAGCATGTCGGGATCGTTCCAGTGCCCCGGGCCGGCGTAGCTTTCCAGCCCGGCCTGTGCGCTGAGAATCGAATACACGCTATCCCACGCCGGGCGAATATCACCCGTCGTGCGCCACAGGTTCGCGCCATACTGCGGTCCCCACTCCCACACCGCGTCCCAGCCATACTGGCACAGTGAATACACGATCGGCCGTCCGGTGGCCTTCAGCGCCTTACCCATCTTGTCGTACGCGGCGTGCATCATCTTCATTTGCGCCACGCGATCGTTCGGAGCCTGCTGGTCCATGATCTGCCGAAAGCCACAAAGGTCGTACTTCAGATAATCGATTCCCCACTCCGCGTACATCTTTGCGTCCTGCTCTTCATGCCCGTAGGAGCCTTCGTACTTGGCGCATGTCAGAGGGCCCGGCGACGAATAGATGCCCAGCTTGAGCCCCTTCGAATGGACGTAATCAGCCAGCGCCTTCATATCTGGAAATTTCTCGTTGGTGTGCAGCACGCCGTTCTCATCGCGCTTGCCTTCCCACGTGTCGTCGATGTTGACGTAAATGTAGCCGGCATCCTTCATTCCCGTGGCTACAATCTCATCGGCTGCGGCGCGCACTCCCTTGTCGTCCACTTTGGCGGCGAAGTAGTTCCAGCTGTTCCAGCCCATAGGCGGCGTCTGCGCCACCTCCTGGCCACGGCTTGAAGCAGCCATTGAAAAAACAGCAACCATCCCAACCGAAACGAGAAAGAATTTGCGCATGTGGACCTCGTGGAAACGATTTCAGGGGACCATCATACACGTCTGCGCTGCCGCACATGCGTGCCCGCCTTTGTTCAGGTTCGTGCTTCTGGAGCTGATGCGAGAGGGGGAGACCGCAAGCGTGAACCTATAGCCGCAAAACCGCGTCTCCGCCAACATCAACTCGTAACCCCGTATAATCCGTCACACAGATGACTCATTGATGCGATCAGCGAATCGCGACTCTTCGGAGGCTAGTCTTCGTGCCCAGGTTCATGCGCTTTTTCTTTTCCGCATTTCTGCTTTTCGGTGGGAGCCTTCGATCCATCTCCGCCCAACCCGCACGCGAGCCCATCCGCCCGCTCCAGAAAGAACTGGACGCCATCTTCAATCGCCACGAGTACGGCGCGCGATCGGTGAAGTTCGCATGGCAGAAAGATGGCGCCATCTATACCGTGCTCGAATCGCCTGCGAAGGGCCAGGGCACCGACATCGTCTCCTACGACAGCGCCTCAGGCAAGCGCACCGTGCTGATCACGGCGGCGCAACTCACGCCCGCGGGCGAGGCGGGCAAGCCCGGTCCGCTTCCCGTGGACGAATACACGTGGTCTCCGGACCAGAAGAAGCTCCTCATCTTCACCAATTCCAAAAAAGTCTGGCGCGAAAACACGCGCGGCGATTACTGGGTGTTTGACGAATCCGCGCGCAAGCTCAGCAAGCTCGGCGGCAGCGCCCCCGAGTCGTCGCTGATGTTTGCCACCTTCTCCCCCGACAGCACGCGTGTCGCCTACGTGCGCGCCAACAATCTCTATGTCGAAGACCTGGCCGCGCACAACATCACGCAACTCACTGCCGACGGTTCGCCGGATGTCATCAACGGCACCTCCGATTGGGTCTCGGAAGAAGAACTCAGGCTGCGCAATTGCTTCCGCTGGAGTCCCGACAGTCAATCCATCGCCTACTGGCAGTTCGATCAGTCCGGCGTCGGAGTGTATGCGCTCATCAACGACACGGCGGCCGAATACCCGCTCCTGATGCAGTACAAGTACCCGCAGCCGGGCACCACGAATTCCGCGGTGCGCGCCGGCATTGTGCCCGTCTCCGGCGGCCCCACGCGCTGGATCAAGCTGGAAGGCGAGCCGCGCGAGCACTACATTGCGGAGATGGAGTGGGCCGGTAATTCCAACGAAGTTCTGCTCGAGTATCTCGATCGCATGCAGCAGGACGACAAGCTGATGCTGGCCAACGCCCAGACCGGTGAAGCACGCCTATTCTTCGAAGACACCGACAAGGCCTGGGTCAACCAGGAGCCGATTACCTGGATAAAAAACCCGGACGGCAAAGACCCCGACCTCCTTTGGATCAGCGAGCGCGATGGCTGGCGCCATGCCTATCGCGTGGATCGCGCTACCGGCCAGGCCCGCGTCCTGACGAACTTCCAGGCTGACGTCATGTCGGTTGAGGGCATGGACGCGGCCGGCGGCTGGCTCTACGTCATGGCTTCGCCCGATGATGCGGTGCGCCAGTATCTCTATCGCGCCCGGCTCGACGGCTCGGGCTCGCCCGAACGCGTCACCCCGCATGAAGCGCGCGGCTGGAACACATACGACATTGCGCCGAACGGGCTATTTGCATCGCACACCATCTCGACTTTCACCTGCCCGCCGCGCATCGAGATTGTCAGCCTGCCCGACCACAAGCCGCTGCGCGTACTCGAAGACAACCACTCGCTGGCCGAAAAATCGAAGACCATCCTCGCCAGCGAGCCGGAGTTCTTCAAGGTCAAGGTCGCCAATGGGGTGGAACTCGATGGCTGGATGATGAAGCCACCCGGCTTCGATCCTGCCAGAAAATACCCGGTCCTGACGTATGTCTACGGCGAGCCGGCCAGCGCCACCGTTCGGGATGAGTGGGGCCGCGTGCGCGGCTTGTTCCACGGCCTCCTGGCACGCGAGGGCTATCTCATTGTCAGCTTCGACAATCAGGGCACACCGGCCCCCAAAGGGCGCGAGTGGCGCAGTTGCGTCCAGGGCGCCGTGGGCGTGCTCTCCGCCGCGCAGCAGGGCCAGGCCATCCAGGAGCTCGCCCGTGAGCGAGGCTACATCGATACATCGCGCATGGCCATCTGGGGATGGAGCGGCGGCGGATCAAACACCCTCAACGTAATGTTCCGCGATCCCGGCGTGTATTCCACCGGCATTGCCGTCGCTCCCGTTGCCGATGAAAGCCATTACGATTCCATCTACCAGGAGCGCTACATGGGCCTGCCGCAGACCAACAAGCAGGGCTATCACGACGGCTCGCCCATCAACTTCGCCCAGAATCTCAAGGGCAATCTGCTGGTCGTGCACGGTTCCGGCGACGACAACGTTCACTTCCAGGGCACAGAGCTCCTGATCAACAAGCTGGTCGCCCTGGGGCTGCCATTCGACTTCATGGACTACCCCAACCGCACCCACGCCATCTCCGAGGGCGAAGGAACATCCTTCCATCTTTACAGCCTGATCGCGCGCTACCTGGAAGAACACGTCCCTCCCGGCGCGCGGCCCCAATGAGAAAGAATCTCAGCGGGTGCCTACCAGGTTTCCACCGCCAGGATTTTTGGCGGCCCGGGATGACCTTCGATTACCTGGGTCTCGATTACCGCTTCCAGGTTCATCTGGTCCCAGTTCTTCGGGGCCGTGGCCAGCAGCGTATTCAGGTACACCGGGTTGTAGAGGATCTCTCCCGCGGCCTCGGTCCCTTCTTCGGAGATGCCCGCGGCGATAATCATCGGCTGCCCCGTCGTAGCGTCGTGGATCCGGGCGACGATGGCGTAATCCCGTGACAGCTTCTGGTAGGGCAAGTCCCAGGCAGTCGCCCAAGCCGTTTCCTTCGGACTTTTGCGATCCACCAGCAGCGCCTCGCCCTCCTTCGATTCAAAGCCAAAGCGCAGCTTCTGGGTCACCCTCAAGGTCCAGATATTGTCAAAAGCGCCGATCAGCACTACCGGCCCTTCGCGCAATTGAGCGAAGCTGGCTTCCGACGCAGGCACGACCCGAAAACTCTTGTGGCGCGACGCCAGGGCGGCGACCGTCCGGGTAAGCGTGATCACGTCGGCCAGCGCCAGGTGTCCCGAGTAATGGAGCCGAACGTACAACTGCTCAGGCTGGCTGTGGGCCACCACCGGTGCGTCATAGGAGTTCACCGCGTCAAGGTCGATGTTCTTCGCCGGCTCGCCCAGGCAGAAGGTCGTGGGATTTACGCTGGCGGTTACCGGCTCCCAGAAACGCTCAATATTCGATGGAGGGGAAGGCTGCTCATGGTATCGCCGTCCTGCGAGCCACCCGGCGGCCACGGCCGCAACCAGCAGAATTACCACGCCTCCGGTAATCCACCAACCCGGCACGGGGCGCCCCTCTGGCAGGTCCGCCGCCGGAGCGATCGCCGTATCTGTTGATGTCTCCGCCGCCGCCTGTGCCGGTTCCGGTTCCACAGGCGGCCGCTCAGGCCCGCGAAAGACCGGAACATATGACCCGATCGGCAGTTCGATGACGATTTCACTGCGGTGGACCGGCTCGTAATAGTACTGCGTCAGGCGCTTCCGAACCTCTCCGGCCGTAATGCGGACTACCGGATCGGCATTTGCATCGTAGGTGGGAGCGCGCCCGAAAACTTCCACCGCGATGCAGCGCTCCTTGAGCTCTGACGAATTTCCCCGGAGCGTTTGGTCCACGGTGAAGGCAAGCAGGGCCGGGTATCTCTTGCTGTTCGCAAACAACGGATGCGTAAGCAGGCGCTCCAGCTGTTCCCGTACTTTGGGTGCGTCAACCACGGAACCTGAATCGATCATTTCCTGGGGAGTCTTGGGCGCCACCGGCATTTCGATCCAAACCTCCGGCGAGCCTCTGCCCGCACAAACAACGTGCTCTGCCGCCAAATCTCGCTGCAGAGAAGTGCTGCAAGATCAAATCAGCCTGGATTTGTCTGATCCTCGCGCGCAGCATCAGGACGGGCGCCGGGGCAGATGCAAGCAGTTGAACCGCAAGGCGTATGATACGTGGACGTAAATTACTTGTCTATATAACACCAAAATCGTTGCAAGTAAACGACTTGTACCCGACCTATCCCATGATGGTACCCGATAAAACCTATCAAGCCGGCGGCACGGAACGTACATTTGTTTTCGGTCCAGGAAGTGGTGTCAGAATCGAGCACTGCCGGCGGAAACGCTGGGTGTGCATCCGGTATCAGGGACTACTTCCATGTGATTGCGGCTCCTCGCCCCTCCGCAGGCCAGACCTGGTCAACCAGGCACGACCGCCGAGGGGCGCTTTTTTCTGCGACCATACCCCCGTACCGCGGGCGTTACTCCGCAAGCACACAGCGGCTCACCGAAGGCAGGTACGCCTGCGATTCCGGTACATGCGCTATAGAGGTTCGCCGGGTTGGGGAAGCTGCGGACCAATCAATAAAACAAATACTTGCGCCACCGGTCGTCGCCGCGGCCCAGCATCCGCATGATCTGACGGCTGGTGTGCAGGGAGAACGGGCGAGGCTCCCGCAGAAGCACCATGTCGTCGATCTCGTTGAGCATGCGATTGCCTTTGCGGCGGTTGCACCCATGGCAGCACGCAACCAGGTTTTCCCAGGTCGAGTTGCCGCCCCGGGAGCGTGGAATGACGTGATCCAGGGTGAGTTCTCCCGGGGCAAAAAGTTCGCCGCAGTACTGGCAGGTATTCCGGTCGCGAAGCAGGATGTTTTTCCGCGAAAGCGCGCGCGTCTGGTGGGGGATGCGGCGATACTCCAGCAGCCGGATCACAGACGGCATGGCCACCCGGCTGCGTTGCGCGTGCAGCATCAGGCCATGCTCCTCCTCGGTCCGGGCGATGCCCTTGAGTACCAGCACCAATGCTCGCCGCGCGCCGCAGATATTGATGGGTTCATACGACGCGTTCAGCACCAGCACCGGCATCTGCAGAATGTGGTTGGACGGCGCGGCCCCCATATCGCCTGTATGCGCCGCCGATCGGGCCACCAATTTTTGCTTGCGCGCGTGAATCATGGCTTTTCCCAGCGACATCTCTTCTCCCCCGTCAAAAAGATGGTTGGTTCTTCTCCGGCCCAACCACCGCCGGTTCCCTGTCTGGCAGCCCGGTTCCGGCCTCTTTCCGCACATCCCTTTCTAAATAGACCCGCCCATCGTCGCCGCGGTGATCCCGGCCCTGGCGCGCCCGCGCCAGCGTTGCCACCCAAACATTCGCGGCCCCGGCCCTCAGCAACACCTGGGCCACCGAGCGCACCGTGGCGCCCGTCGTCATAATGTCGTCGACAACCAGCACGTTGCGGCCGGTCACCGCCTCAGCGTCGGGCACCACGAAGGCTCCCCGTACATTTTTCCGGCGCTGGTGAGGGGTAAGCCCGGCCTGGCTCTCGGTGGGGCGCTGCCGCACGATGGTGCTGGATGCCAGCAACAGCCGCCATCCGGGGCGAGACTCCTTCAGCCTGCGCAACGCATGGGTGGCGAGCAGCCTCGCCTGGTTGAAGCCGCGCTGTGCGGACTTCGACCGGTGCAGCGGCACCGGGATCACTAACATCTCCGCAGGAGCTTCGCTGGCCAATATCTCGATGGCCAGTCCCAGCATCCAGCCGAGCCGGCGCGCCGCCGGAAGCAGCCCGTCATATTTCAGCGCGTGGATTGCATCCCGCATGCGGCCTGCGTACGGACCGTAGGAGACCGCGCGAACAAACGGAGGGGGCGCCAGGCGGCAGGGGCGGCAGGTGGAAAGCTCCGCATCCAGCGGCCCGAGCACATCACCGCAGCGCATGCAGAGGGTCTCCGGGCAGGTCGGAAATTCCGACCAGCAAGCATCACAAATTGGAACGGAAGAGAGAAGCGGCAGAGGGGAGCCGCAAAGTGCACAACAGGAAGGAAGCAACGCACAACTGACGGCATTCATGGGACTTCGAAGCACGCGAGCGACTGCACGCCATGCAGAAGTCCCCGATTCGGGAAGGTCGAGCGTCAGTGCGTTTGGGTCACTGCTGAAGACGCACCTCTCTAGAAGAGAATGAGCCGTAGCAAGTTTCTTGCCACTTCTCCTTGTTTATATCTATACCCGTTTGTGAGTTTCATGGCAAACGCGAGTTGATGAAAACCAGTTCAAAAACGCATGTCCGGGATAAAAAACAGCACCCCATCGTCCTTTGTGAACTGCTCATTCAGCGACTCTTCGAACCGGAGACAAACAGGAGGGCGCCACCCACCACAATACCCGCAATCCCCAGAATGGGTGGAACCAACACCTGGTGCTTCTTGCTGGTCTCGATCTGCAATGGACCCACGTCCACGGCGCGCTTGTGAGTCGTGTATGTAAAACCGCCGTAGGCCAGGGCAAGTATCCCGGCGAGGATGAGAACGATGCCGGCAATCTTCATCGGAGGCTCCAATTCCACGTCGATTATCGAGCACGAAGCAAGAGTGCGGTTGGCCTGGGAAGCTGCGCGTATCTGCGCATACTCGGTAGAGAAGAGATTCAAAGAAAAACTGCGGAGAGTTTTAAACGGGAAGCCGGCGGAAGAGCGGGTCGAGATCCGCTCAACCACCGGCGATGTGAATCCTGGAATCAGCGGGTTTGGATCCAGGGAGAGGCCGCAGGTTAGGCAGCCGTGTGATTGACGTCAGCAACTGGCGCCCTTTTATCAGGGGCGATTGAGGTCGTCGTCGGCATCGCGATCAGCAGTGGTTCTGTCCCGATCCAGGGTATCGCGGTCGGACCGGTTGCCGACATTGCGGGCGGCGTCTTTCAAATTGCCCAACGCCTTTTCCGCCTTGCCCTTCACTTGTTGAGCGGCGCCGTCCACCTGCGTCTTCGTGTCACCTGTCCACTCGCCGACCTGGCGCTTCGCGCGTCCCGCCGCGTCGTCGACCGTACCCTTGATTTGATCCTTGTCCATTCGTCCACCTCCGTGGATTCACTTGCTCCACTTAGCCGCCGGGACTAAGTTCCCGGATTCGTAATGTTAGAAGAAGCGATAAGTCGCGCACCGCCCGTACCTAGCCGGCGCAATACGTTGCAGCTCGCCGGCCTGCGAACCCTATAATGCGGCTCGCCTGCCGGAGATCAATTGGAGGATCAACACGACCACTGCGGCTACCAGCAACAGGTGGATGAATCCTCCCAGCGTGTAACTGCTCACAAGTCCTACCAACCACAGAACGAGGAGGATCACGAAAATTGTCCAAAGCATCTAGCACCTCCTGAGGCGAAAATCTTTGCCTCAAAGCAACAACAGAGGGTTGGACGCACACCTGTTCGCGTATGGTTGTTCGCCCCGGAAATTACGCTGATAATGGGCGTATCTGTCTCAAATGTGACGTGATCGCGGAAAAAAGCTAACCCCCATGCAGCCGGGTTGGATGGCGGTGGCATCCAACCTGCACAGCAGAAAGCCGGCGCGCATCCTCAGTAGCTTCTACCCATCCTGCGGAACCAAGGTTAGAAGTAAGTCGAAACCGGCGGAGGAGATAACATGCTGCTGATCATCATCATCCTTGTACTCATCTTCGGATTCGGATACGGCGGCTATCGCGTAGGTCCCGGGTGGGGCTACTACGGCGGCGGCGGTCTCAGCTTGATTCTCACCATCGTCCTGATCCTCCT
>DASXXV010000281.1:0-28736 GCA_036502905.1 Occallatibacter sp.
GAGGCCAAACCTCTCATCAGCTCTCCTCACAACCTGCCCGGCTCAACTGTCCTGCCCGCCATCGCCCGGAAAGAGCTCGGGCTGCTCCTCAGGTTTCGGGCCGCCGGCCGTCCTGCGCCGCGCCGGGGCTCCGATGAGGCTTACGACTTCGAGCGCCTGGATCCCCGGCCTGGGTACGTAGATCCTCTGGGTGTTGGAGCGCATATCAGGTGGCGTCAGCAGCAGGCCGGCTCCGTCCACCAGCGACCGATCATTGGCGGCCAGCCCTTCGAGCTCATCTCCATCGGCCAGGGTCATTCGTAGCCACAGCCCCGCCGTCCGGGGGCGAACCGCGAACCGCTTGTGCAGCAGGCGCTCGGGATTGGCCTGGTCCGATGATGAGACCGGAAGGTCGCGTACGTAGCAGACCCACTTGACCGCGGCCCATGGAAGTTGGAGGACCTTTCCGCCTACGTCCAGGATTTCCAGCTCGGCCGCATCCTGACCAAAGTAGGGACGGGCGTATCCGGCGTACCAGTCCCGGGAGAACTTACGCACAATCACAGGTTTGCGCCCGGAAGCCATTGTCTTGGATTGTCGCATGGGGCGGGCCGCGATTGAAGAACCAGAAACGCTGCAATTTCGGTGCAACGCCAGGTTGGGCTTGCGATCACCGCAGTTCCCGAAAATTAAGCGGGCCTTCCACACTGCGCAACGTCAACCCGGCCGCCGGGTAGTGAATCAAGCGGGGATGCACTCTAGCCAAGCGGGGCCAGTTATGATAAGGTACAGCTTTGCAACGACTGCCACGCGCGACGTAAGCGCAACGGCATCAGAGACTTGGGAGAGAAGCAGCGGCTCCGGCGGGTACCGAATGCCAGACTATATCTACCTTTTGGAAAATCGACTCTCGGCCGACCAGCAGAGCGCCTTGCGGCACTTGCGGGACGCTGCCCGTCAAGCCGAAATGATCCTTTTCCTCACCGGGGACGCGGTGCGGGACCTGACCAGCGGACACGCGGTGCGCGATATCGAGGTGGCCGTCTCAGGAAACGCGCTCGACCTGAAGAAGATCCTCAAAGACACCCCGGCCCAGGTCTGGGGAGAGGATCAGGCTTCGCATTCGCTCTACCTTTGCTTCCCGGGCACGGTTCGGGTGGACGTGGTTAGTACCCAGCGAGCGGAGTACCCCAAGCCAGGGCAGCCCGTTTATACACCAGCCTCGATCCAGGAGGACCTGCGCCGGCGGGATTTCACTGCCAACGCCATGGCTATCTCTCTCAACGATGGCTCGTATGGGCTGCTGTTGGATCCGCTGAATGGCGCGGCTGACATCGAGATGCGGACCCTGCGGCTGGTTTCAAACTATGGTTTCCTCGAGGAGCCTTCGCTCCTGGTCAGGGCGGTCCGGTATCGTGCGCGGCTGGGATGGGAACTCGATCCCAAGTCGCAGATGCGGTATGAGAATGCGAAGGCGGAGGGAGTGATCGAGTATCTATCCGCCCATGAACGCAGCCGGGAACTGGAGCAGGTTGGGCACGAAGACGACGGCCTGAAGGTCCTGCAAGCCCTGGAAAATGAAGACTGGATGAAATTCCTCTGCGCCCAGTGGACCCCCGCCAAGGCAGATGAAGAAAAACTGAAAGCGCTGCACACCCTGGCAATCGATTTACTGGTGCAGGGTGTTCACTCCGACATGTCGGCCGCCCAGATGCAACTGCTTACGGCGAAGATGGCGCCCAAAGATCTTGCCGCCCTCAAAAAGCAATTGCTGCGCCCGGGCTTTGTCGAGGAGTGGAATCACTTGGATGCTTTGGCTGCCGGGTTTGCCAAGGTACTGCTGGCCAAAGAAAACCAGGTTCCATCGACCAGCTTCAAGTTGTTTACGAGCTATGATCCGGAAGCTGTTCTCTGGCTGGGGTTTACGAGTAAGGATACGGCTGTCAAAGAGCGCTATAACCAATTCCTCAAGGTGTGGCCGGAGATGCGCCAGAAGGTTCCCTACGCTCTGATGCAGGAGATGCGCATCCGGCCGGAATTGCCCAACTACAACGAAGTGGTGCAGCTGATTTTCCTCGAGCTGATCGACGGCAAACTGACGGCCCCGGAAGAGATGCGTGCGTTCCTCGAGCCCTATTCGCCCCCCGCGCCTCCGCCGCAGGTCACCATCAAGCGGCCCCGCGGCAAGCGTGGCGAAGCCAAGGCCAAGGAGTTCGATGAGGAAGAAGAAGAGTCCGAGGAGAGTCTCGAGTCCGACGAGGAAATCGACGACATGGGCGGGGACGAAGACGAGATAGGACTCGGCATGGATCTTCCCAAGGTCAATCTCGGTGGCGATGAAGAAGAAGAAGAAGACACCCGGGTGGTCGCGACCGAAGAAGAGGGCGAAGAAGACGAGGCAGAGGAAGACGAGGAAGAAGAACCAAAGGCAGCCGCGAAGCGCGGGCGTGGCGCGTCCAAGGGTGCGGAGGTTGCGCATTCGGCCGGCAAAGCGGAAAAGGGCGCGGAAAAGCGGGCCAAAGAAGTCCCGCCTGCGAAGCAGACGGCGCATGCCCCGGCGGCCAAGCCGGCGCACGCTCCCGCGAAAGCCCCCGCCAAACCGGCTGTAGATTCAAAAGGAAAGCACCCGGCGCCCGCGAAGAAAGTGGAGACGCATCCGCACAAGCCGGTGGCCAAACACCCGCCGGCCAAGCCAGAGAAGAAGGCGGCCGGCAAGCCTGCCCCAAAATCGCCCTCCAAATCGGCATCGGCTAAAGCGCACGGCTCCCACGCAGCGAGTGCCAGAAACCCCGTCGCGACCAAAGCGCACAAGCACGTAAAGCCGGTTCACAAGGCCACCGCAAAGAAGCGGTAGACCGGTTCAGCTTCTCCTCGTTCAGCGTCCTCGGCTTTCTTAAATGCGGGCGCTGAGAGCTCGCGATCCTGTCGCGGCCAGGGCCGGAGGAGTTTTCCGAATGCGCCATCGAGAGCCGCCATCGAGGGCCCAGCACCTGACTCTTCTTACGGGGTTTCCTCTTCTGCAGGCAATCTCCCATGCTATCTTCAAGGCATTCCGGAGGATTCCTGATGCAGATTTCTCCCCTGGTCGCGTCATTGCTGATCGTCGTGTCTATGCCGGTTTCCATTCATGCCCGCGGGGCGTCTGCCGGACCGCCCGAACCGGCATCGCCGGGATATCGAATGCAGCGCGCAGGATGGACCTACGTGCACCTGGAAGGCACGCCGGCACAGATCGGCTTTCAGCATGGGCGCCTTCTCTCGGCCGAGATCCTGGATACGGTGGAGGTCATCAAACTCGAGACCGAGCACAGCACCAAGCGGGACTGGGACTTCTATCGCGAGGCGGCGCGGAAGCAGCTTTGGCCACATATCGATCCCGAGTACCAGCAGGAGCTGGAGGGTATCGCCAAGGGCGTTCAGGCAGCGGGCATAAAGCTGGACGTGTGGGACATCGTGGCGCTGAACGGCGCCATCGAGCTGCCCCAGTACTATGTGCCCTGGCTGAACAAGCGTGAGCGGTCCGCGAATGCCCCTCACATTGTCCCCGAAGGCCGCTGCTCGGCGTTCATCGCGACGGGAAGCTACACCAGGGATGGCAAAATCGTGATCGCGCACAACAACTGGTCGAGCTATGCGGAGGGCGCGCGCTGGACCGTGATGTTCGATATCCAGCCGGCCCACGGGCACCGCATGCTGATGGATGGGGAGCCGGGGGTTATTACCAGCCAGGACGACTTCGGTGTGACCGACGCGGGAATGATGATCACCGAAACCACCATCACGCAATTTGAAGGCTGGGATCCGAACGGCAAGCCTGAGTTCGTGCGCTCGCGCAAAGCGATGCAATATGCGGGCTCCATCGATGAGTACGTGTCCATCATCAGAGACGGCAACAACGGAGGTTACGCGAACGACTGGCTGGTGGGAGACCGTAAGACCGGCGAGATCGCATACCTGGAACTGGGGCTCAAGAACACGCCCCTGTGGCGGACCAAGGATGGCTATTTCGTCAGCTCGAATTTCGCCCGCGATCCCCAGTTGATCAAGACGGAGACTCCCCGATTCGAACCCAACAATCTGGCGCTCTCAGAGAATGCTCGCCGGGTCACGTGGGAAAAGAAGATGGCAGAGGCGAAGGGCCGTATCGATGTAGAACTGGCGGAACAGTTTCTGGCCGATCACCAAGACAGCTACACGGGAAAGATGGGAGCGACGCAGCGGTCTCTTTGTGGTCACGTGGATAAAGCCAGGGAAGGCACGCCGGAGTGGGAGTGGAATCCTTACTATCCCGGCGGTGCTGTCACCGGAAAGGTGACGAGTTCGGATCTGGCCGGAAGCCTGTCGCTGATCGCGCGCGCGGGTCATCCATGCGGAGAGGACTTTCTTGCCGCGCCTTTTCTCGAGGAGCATCCCGAGTACGGGTATCTCAAGCCAATTCTGAAAGACATGCCCTCCGGGCCTTGGACGAAGTTCGCCGCCGGCGAGAAAAAGTAGCAGTTCCGACTCTACTTGTATTGCAGGTGAATGCTCGTCTCAGTCGAGGGGCACTGGACGTGAACTACCGCCGCCGCGAACGGCGGGGCCGACAGCCCCACGTGAGGATTATTGGCGAACCCGAATCCTTCCTTGGGAATGCCGATGAAATTCCGGTCGAGCTTGGCGTTGCTGTTCTCGTCGTGAATGGCCGCTACGCCGTAGTCGCCGGGAGGAAGGTTGTTCCAGACGACAACCACCTGACGTTCTCTCGCCGGAATGGGAGTGGGTCCGTGGCGGAAGGACCGGGTGGTGTCTTCGGGCCAGCCGTCGGGTGATTTAAAGATGACGGAGCCCACCACGCCCTTGGAGTTCCGCAATCCATCCACGTGAATGCGGAGCGTGCACGCTGATGAGGCCGCGGCGGAAGTGTCCTGGCCCATGGCGTATGTGGAAGGGAAGCGGCAGGCCAGGAGCATCAGAGTCGGCAACGCCGCGCTTCGCCTTCGAGTCATATGGGCTGAATGAAATTGTCGCGCAGAAACCACGTCAAGCGAGCACACGTTCCATTGATTGCGCTAGGCAGAACATGACTGCGTCAGCATCTGACGGCCCCCACACTCGGATCCGAGGCCGATCAAACAATCAGCGATCATGTGCTGCAACGCGCAAAGGAAGCGCAAATATAGTTCCCCAAGATTCACCAGCGGCAAGAGCGCCAAGACAGCTTCTGGATTCTAACTTGAGCGGGATTGGGGAAGGTTCAGGTCCGATGCGCGGGGAGGCTCACAGGACCTGGATAGGGTTAATAGCGTCCGCGTCCGCCGCGTGCACCTGCGCCGGCGGGAGCGCTGCCCTTGCGGGCCTGGTAGCAATCCCGGCAAAACACCGGGCGGTCGCCACGCGGTTCGAATGGTACGGTGGTTGGCTGACCGCAGCCGGAACAGATCACGGGTGTTCCCTGTGCCGGAGCCGAACGGTAGCCGGAATTTCCACCACCTTGGTCGTTCTTCTTTGCCATGCGGCAAGGCTTGCAACGCTTGGGTGTGGAGTAACCGCGTTCCTGAAAGAACGCCTGATCAGCAGCGGTGAAGGTAAAGTCCTGCCCGCAATCGCTGCAAGTTAATTGAATATCTCCGGCCATGGGTCTCCTCGTGCAGATTGTACAGCCCACTGTACCATTTTTCGCATAAGGATTCTCGTTGTTTTCCTTGTTAAGGATCATTCCCATGCGAAATATGCGAAGCTTGCTTGCATGAATGAAATCCAATAATGAGATAAAGCGATTTGCAGACGGTGTACACGCTATAGTCGTTCTTGGATATCGGTCCAATCTGTCGTGACCAGCATCGCCAATGCGGAGTTCGAAGCCGAGTGCATCCGCCGCATTCAGGCGGGCGAGTCACACGTTTTTCACGAACTGATCCGGCCTTGCGAACGCCCCATTTACTTTCTGCTCCTCTCGTTGCTGGGCAATGAAGCCGAGGCGGAAGATGCCGCGCAGGAAACCGTTCTGAAGGTCTATCGCAATCTCCACCTGTTCCGCGGCGAATCGCAATTCCGTACATGGGTATTATCGATCGCGCGCAATGAGGGCCTCGGGCGCCTGCGCAAGCTGGCTAGCCGGCGGGAGGATTCGCTGGACGCGGAAATAGAAGAACAGGGCGGAGACTACACGCCGGCCATTCTCACCAGCTGGCGCGAAGTACCTACGGAAGCCCTGGAACGCAAGGAGCTGAGCGATCTGCTCCGCAAAGCCATCGAGGAACTTCCGGAGAACTACCGTAACATTATCCTGCTCAGAGACATCGAAGAGATGGATGTGCGCGAGACTGCGGCCGTGCTGGGGATAAGCGAAGGCGCGGTCAAGGTAAGGCTGCACCGAGGGCGCGCCAGGTTGCAACGCATTCTGGCGCCGAGATTGAAGGGATTTGCGCCGAAACGCTCGGGACTGTTCGGGTGGCGGGCATGAGAATCGACTGCAAACACGTCTGGCAATACATCTCGGCGTACATTGACGACGAGCTGGATGCAGAACTGCGCGAGCGGATCGAACGCCACCTGGAGACCTGTGAGATCTGTTCGGCAGTCCTCGATTCCACGCGCAACGTGATCGTCCTGATCGCCGACGATCGCGTTTTCGAACTTCCCGCCGGCTTCAGTCAGCGGCTGCATGATCGGCTGAACAAAGAATTTCTGTCGGAGACCTGAATCCGAAACGCTTGAGCCCTGTCGATCACAAACCTGGGTGATTTCGTTCCGTCGGGCATCGGGGTTGCGATCCTGAATGTCGAAGCGAACGTGAGGTTCGGAGGTGGGGTCTGCCAGGTTTCCTGGAAGACCTGGACCTGGGGCTTTCCGTTTCTTCCAACGGCAGGAGGTCAGAGTTGACGATTCCGCCGTCGAAGGCGGATATTCAGAACCAGCCATCGCTTGTATTTGATCGTTTCGCGTCCCTGATGTGTGGGGCCTGGGTCGGAAAGCCAACCCGCAGTCAACCACAAAGGAGAGTCCGTGCGGATCGCGATGCGCGCGCTTGCCCTCGTACTTGTCTTCAGGTTTGCGCTGCTTCACGCGCAGGATTTCAAAAAGCAGGTGATTTACCAGATCGTCACCGACCGCTTTTATAACGGCGACACCACCAACGACAACCCCGCAGGAAGCTCCGGCCTCAACGATCCCACGCGCCAGAACTGGCAGGCGTATTGGGGCGGCGACCTGGCCGGAATCCAGCACCAGCTTTCCTACATCAGGGACATGGGCGCTACCGCAGTCTGGATGTCTCCCGTGGTGAACAACGAGAACCTTGCATGCAACATTCCCGGCGTGCTGGCTCCCTACCACAGTTACTGGAATCGCGACTTCATGAACATCGAGGAGCACTTCGGAGATAACGGCAATTCGTTTGCCGCCTTCGACAAGCTGGTTTCGGCGCTGCACGCCAATGGCATGAAGATCATCGTGGACCAGGCCAACAATCACTCCAATCCCGACAACTGCGGAGAGATGGGTTCTTTATACAACAACGGCACCTTCATGGCGGCTGCGAATAACGATCCCAAGGGCTATTTTCACCACAATCCGGGGATCTCAGATTACAACGATCGCTACCAGGTGCAGTACTACACGCTGGCCGATCTTACCGACCTCAACCAGGAGAACTCGGACATTGATGCTTATCTCAAGACTGCAGCCACGCAGTTGCAGGACCACCATGTCGACGCATTCCGGCTGGATGCCGTCAAGCATGTGACGTGGGGATGGGAGTATTCGTTTGCCAACGCCGTTTTTTCCAAAAGTCCGTCCTTTCTATTCGGCGAATGGATGAATGGGGGCACGGGCGACCCTCTCTATCCCGATGCGCGCAAATTTGCGAATAAGAGCGGTATCTCGCTGCTCGACTTTCCTTTGAATAACGCTTTGCGTGATGTTTTTGGCGCAGACAAGCCTTTTTCGGAAGTCGATGCGGTGATCAATCAGGAAAGCAATGACTTCACCTATCCCAATGACCTGGTGACTTTCTTCGATAGCCACGATGAATCGCGGTTGCTGAACCTCAATAACAACCGTAATCGTCTTCATGAGGCGCTGGCATTCATTCTGACGGGGCGCGGCATTCCCATTATCTTGTATGGCGATGAGCAGTATCTCTTCAACCCGACAAACAACGGCAACGATCCCTACGACCGTGTCTGGATGTCCTCGTTCAACCCAACTACCGCCGCCTACAAGCTCATCAAGAATTTAGCCGGGCTGCGGCAGTCAAATGACGCCGTCGCCTATGGCTCCTCGAAGCAGCGCTGGATCAATAACGATGTGTACATCTTCGAACGCCAATTCTTCAAGGATGTTGTGCTGGTGGCTATAAACAAGAGTGATGACTCGAGTTATCCAATCCCCGGCCTACTTACCGCGCTTCCGCCCGGAACTTACTCCGATTACCTGGCCGGCCTTATGAACGGGAATAAGTTGGTGGTCACGACTGGGAATGGCGGCGATAATCCGGCGACGAACTTTACCGCGGGGCCCCACAGTGTCTCGGTGTGGCAGTACCAGGTAAATGCGACCGGGCCGGAGGCCGGCTCCATCGGCCCGCATACCGGCCAGCCGGGAATGCAGGTGACGATCGCGGGGGATGGGTTTGGAAACGCACAGGGCACCATCCTGTTCGGCTCCACCCCGGCGTCCATCACGTCGTGGTCGAATACGACGGTGATGTTCACGGTGCCGGCCGTGGCCAATGGGAACTACGACGTGCAACTCAGATCCAGCACCGGCGCAGGCTCGAATACGGAACCTTTTACCGTCCTGGCGTCAAAACTGATTCCGGTGACATTCACGGTTCATAGTGCTGCTCCGACCAATCCGGGCGATTACATTTTTCTGACCGGCAACACAGTGGAACTGGGCAACTGGGGGACGACATTCCAAACGGCGGCGGGTCCCATGCTGGATCCGAAATACCCCGATTGGTTTTTGAATGTGTCGTTGCCGGCAGGGCAGACCGTGGAGTTCAAATTCATCGACATCCGTTCGGATGGAAGCGTGCAGTGGGAAGGCGGGGCGAACCACAGCTTCAAGGTACCGGCTTCCGGAACAAGTTCGGCGGATGTGACCTGGCAGCAATGAGGGGCGGAGGGCATACGCCGCGGTGCGCAACATCGCACGGTTTGAACGGAGCGGTTCGCGGAGATCGGTTCAACCCTTGCCCTCTTTTGGCGGACTTTGCTCCTGGCCGGAGATCCCGCCGGTGCGCTTGTTTTCGTACATACGCAAGTCCGCGGCGATGCACAGGGCTTCAATCTCCTGCGCGTCATCGGGAAACACGGCAACTCCGAAACTTATGCCGATCTTGACGGAATGGTCTTCGAGCAGGAGGGGATTTTCTAGGAGCGCCTGCAGGGAACGACCCACGAGAACGGCGTCGGCGCCATTTGTGGGCGATTCGAGGATGACCGAGAACTCGTCTCCGCCGGTCCTGGCCACTGTGTCCGAGCGTCTCACCCGACTACCGAACATCCTGGCAACCTGTTGAAGAAGCAGATCTCCGACATGGTGGCCCATGGAGTCGTTCACCTGCTTGAACCTGTCAAGATCGAGGACCAGGAGCGCCGTCTGCGTTTCCGTGCGCCGGGCACGCTCGATCGCGCTCTCCAGGCGATCCTGGAAGAGCCGGCGGTTGGGCAGGCCGGTGAGAACATCGTGAAGGGCGAGGTGCTTGTTGTGCTCGATTTGCTCCTCGAGCAATAGCAGGATCATCCCGAAGCCCACAACAAATTTGGGCAGGTTCCAGACCTCGCTTTCGATGTGCGCGGCGGGAAACCAAGCCTCCTGAAGGGGGCCAGCCACGAAGACGGTGGCCCAGAGGAAAAAACCGGAGATGGTGATGAAGGCGCCCGTAGTGGCCTGCCGGTAGGCGTACCAGAAATGGATGCAGCAGTCCAGATAGACAGTGAAAAGGACGCCATTCAAGGCCAGGTCCGCCCCATTAGGACGACTCTGGACGACGGTGAGGTATGCGGCCAGCGCAGCATAGAGAAGAACCGTCACCCACCGCAAGAAATGGCCGAATCGTCGTATGGCGCTCAACGCGACAATGAGTGGCCCCGCACCGAGCAGTAGGGCAGCGGCATTGAGCACCCACGGTGGCCCCGACTCCATGGCTGCGCAAAGGTAGATGGTGTTCGTACCAAGCAGAACCCCGAGCATCCACCGGCTGGATATCTCCGTCCGATAGGGCACTGCGGCCCACATGAACAGCACGCCCGCCCAGACGAGCGCAGCGACACCAACCAGGTCGGCAGTCACCCCCCACCATCCCGGCGCAGGCAGGAAAACGAAGGATGTGAAGTGAAGGACGATCAGAAGCCAGGCAGTAAGCCACAACCCGGACGTGCGGGTGTAATTTCGCCGCGCGACAGAGGCAAAAGCCGAAGCCAACAATCCGACGGCTACGATATCGGGAAGCTTACTCCAATCCACGGGGGCCGCCCCTCAAAAAAGACACGATTGCATTCCCGGCGAGCGGTGAGAAGCACCGGCAGCGCCGATGCCGCGAGGATCGCCCTCCGGGCACGACCACAGCGCAGAGCCTCATCGAGGCCTTCCTGCTCTCCGGTCGTGGAGTGCTATCGATAAGATCCTGAAATATGAATTCTACGGCCATCCCATTTTTTACGACAGAAACGTTGGAGTAAACTCTCGTAATTGAGCGGGTGAAACGCGCATCGCGGAAATGGTTTATCGATGCGATGACCGATTTCCTGTTTTCAGTTGGAAAGGCGACGGAAGATCGCTAGACTGGCTCTGATGGCAGCCAGCCTCTATATCGTTGTCGAGGGCGAAGACCCCGGATTCGATATCTTCGTCAATGGCCATGCCCTGGCCCGGAACGAAGATGCCCTGGAGCGCCTGGCGGATCGCCTGAAGGTCAGCCCGTTGCTGGATTTCTTTTCCGCGGATGAGAACTCGATGGCGTTACTGCTGGAGCAAGGCGCAGGGAATCCGGAGTGGGCCCATCATCTTCCCGAGCCGCAATGGTTCGATGCCGGCATTGGGCTGGTCACCGTCGGCGCCCTGCTCGGATTTCTGCAGGATTCGCCGGTGGCGCTGGGCTCCGAAACTACCGGGGTTCTGTTGGAACTGCGCGAATTTGAGCGGGTTCTACGCAAAACCGAGCAGCACGGATTGCGTTGGCACCTGGCCGTGAGCTGGCGGTAGGACTACCGCACCGCGACTTCCTCCGGAGCAGGAGCAGCCACATTGCCCACCCTGTCGATGCGCGCCCCCACGCCGCGCAGTTTTTCCTCAATACGCTCGTAGCCGCGATCCATGTGGTAAACGCGGTCGAGGATCGATTGCCCGTCGGCGACCAGCGCAGCCAGCACCAGTGAAGCCGAGGCCCTCAAATCCGAGCACATCACGGCAGCGGCGGAGAGTCGGGTGGCGCCGCGAACCGTAGCGCTACGGCCGTCGACCTTGATGTTAGCGCCCATGCGAACCAGTTCCTGCACGTGCATGAAGCGGTTCTCGAAAATATTCTCCGTAACCACGCTTACACCCTCAGCCTGGGTGGCGAGAGCCATGTATTGCGCCTGCATGTCCGTGGGAAAGCCGGGGTATTCCTCGGTGGAAATATCCGCCGCGCGGAGGGGGCCGGCGGAGCGCACCCGAATGGATGAGCGGCTGAGGATATCGAGAGATGCGCCGGCTTCCTGCAGTTTTCCAATGATTGCGCCGAGGTGCCCTGGATTGCAGCCGTTCACGGTGAGATCGCCGCCGGTAATGGCGCCGGCCGTCAGGAAAGTGCCGGCCTCGATCCGGTCCGGATTGATGCGATATCGTGCGCCGTGCAGACGGCTAACGCCCCGCACCCGGATGGTCGCCGTGCCCGCGCCTTCGATATTCGCGCCCATCGCCGTCAGGAGCCCGGCGAGATCGCTCACTTCCGGCTCGCGCGCGCAGTTTTCCATGACCGTTTCGCCTTCGGCCAGAACGGCGGCCATCAACAGGTCTTCTGTGCCGGTTACGGTGATCTTGTCGAACACGAGGTGCGCTCCCCGCAGCCGCTCCGCGCGCGCTTCCAGATAACCGTGCTCCTGCACGATGGTCGCGCCCATCTTCTCCAGCCCTTTGATATGCAGGTCGATGGGCCGGCCTCCGATGGCGCAGCCGCCTGGCATGGCCACGCGTGCTTCGCCGGCGCGGGCCACCAGCGGCCCGAGCACCAGTGAACTGGCTCTCATGGTCTTCACGATCTCGTACTTGGCTACGGGATCAGAGAGAGTCGCGCAGCGGATTCGGGTACAGCGATTCCCGCCATCGTCCACCGCGTCCACCTCCGCGCCCATGGAAGAGAGAAGCTTCCGCTCCGTGTCGATGTCGCGCACCTGGGGAATGTTGTCGAGAATCACTTCGTCCTCGGTCAGGATCGCGGCGGCCATGCAGGGAAGAGCGGAATTTTTTGAGCCGGAGACCTGGATGACGCCCTGGAGGGGCGTTCCGCCGGTGATAAGAAATTTATCCATGAAGCTGCGACCCCCGGTTCCCAGTCTAAATGCAGTGTTTGGATCGGCATCTGCGGGTTCGCGCAGGTCCATTTCAGTTGTGCGTTTCCGCAAACGCAACTCCACAGGACCCTCCGGGTTATAGCCAACAAGCAATCAGGAAAAAGCTCCTGATGGCAGAGGAGAAGAGACACATTATGCATACAAGAACCATATCGATGTTGTTGGGCGCAGTACTGGCAAGCGGCGTGGCGTTGGCGCAGGCGCCGGATCAGAACCAGCCATCCAGCGCGGCGCAGGCAACTCAGACCCGGGCACATGAGCACAAAGCGCCCAGCCCCGATCACATGGCGAAGCACCTCGCCAAGAAGCTGAATCTTTCGAGCGACCAGGTAGCGCAGCTCAAGCCGGTGCTCCAGGATCGCGTCCAGCAGATGCAGGCCCTGCGCTCCGACACGTCGCTTGCGCAGCAGGACCGCCGCACCAGGGCGCGTCAGATCATGCAGGATTCCAACAGCAAGATCGAAGCGATGCTGAATGATACGCAGAAACAACAGTTCGAACAAATGCTGCAGCAACGCCGCGAGCATCACAAATCGCAGAGCAAGGCAGAATAAGAACGGTTCGTCCCCGCGAGATCCACGTTAACCACGCAAATGCGCACCGGTCCATGCTCAATCGGACCGATGCGCATTTGCACGTTGGCTGCAATTTCGTATGCAGGCTGTAACCTTTTTCCGCGAAGCCTACTCTTCCGGTGCACAAGGGCTTCGGCCTGAACGATCCCCGCTCATCAGGTCGCCGCTCAAATTCCCCAACGGAGTTGACAAGACCATGAAGAGCATCCGGCTTATACCCGTAGTGTGTGTGTTGTTCAGCGGCCTACTTGCCTTTGCGCATGCGCGCGCTGCCGCCGAGGAGGAACAAAGCGGCGCAGTTTTCGTAATGACCAATGCGGCGACAGGCAACCAGGTCAAAGCGTATGTTCGAGAGGAAAATGGTTCGCTGCAGGCGGCCGGTGAATTCGCCACCGGCGGAAACGGGAGCGGAGGCGCGGTCGATCCGCTGCATTCGCAGGGCTCGCTTATCCTGAGCGACGACCACCACTGGTTGTTCGCAGTGAACGCCGCCAGCGGAACGGTTTCTTCATTTGCCGTGGATGGCGCGCATCTCACGCTGGCCGACACCCAGGCCACCCATGGCAGCCTGCCCACTGCGCTGGCGCAGTCTGGAGATCTTCTTTACGTTCTCAATGCGGGCGGCAACGGAAACGTGAGCGGCTTCCGAGTTTACGGCGGGCATCTCCACTCGATTCCCAACTCCACGGCCAATCTGAGCGGCGACGCCACATCGCCTACGTCGCTTGCATTCAGTCCCAACGGACGGTTCCTCGTGGTCACGGAGACGGCGACGAATAAGGTCGATGTCTTCCGTGTACGTCCGAATGGGACGCTGTCTGGAATCGTTGCCAACCCCAGCGCGGGGGCCACTCCGTTCGCTGCGGTCTTCGCGCCCAACGGCACCCTGATTGTCGGCAATGCATCCAATTCAATCTCGTCATACCGTCTCGATTGGGATCAGTCGGTTGACATCATCTCCGATGCGCTGCCCACGTTTGGACAAGCGACATGCTGGGATGTGGTTGCGCGCGGACACCTGGTCTACACGGCCAACGCGGGGACTTCGAATCTCTCCGGATTCGCGATCGGGCGCGACGGTTCGCTGACGGCCATCGACGGTACGGTGGTGGGCGTGAACCCTGGCGGAAGCACCAACATCGACATTGCCGCCGGCGCAAACGGACGATTTATCTATACGTTGAACACCGGCGCAGGGGCGATCGGCATCTTCTCGGTGGATGCGGAAGGGAGCCTGCAGAGGATCGGCGAGGTTGACGGGCTGCCGGCTTCTGGCGGCCTCAACGGCATTGCTGCGTATTGATGCACCCGTATCGCAGCTGATGTAGGAACTCGCCCGCATCGCGATCTTCTTTGTACGGTCGGGCTAAAGGCTGGCGCGCAGCCCATTCCTGCGCGCCAGATCGGAGATAAGTGACATCGAAAAGTGAGCGGCGGAATCCGATTCTTGAACGCAAGCGGAAGCGCCCAAGCGCAGCACGGATCGATTGAAGCCTGGAATCCAAGTCGGTCCCCGGACTACGGCAGCGTGCGGAATTCTTTTAGCGTTTGCGCGCGGCAGCCATTTGACAGGACTTCGTCAGCAGCTGCGGTCATTTCATCCACAGTAATGGATGTGAGGCATCGACGGGCCTCAGCGATGCAGGTTTCCAGATTGCAGCCCGCGCAACTGACCCGGTGGTACAGGATTCGGTGTTGTTGACCGAACGGATACCAGACGCCGGGCAGCCCCCGCGCCGAAAATGCGATAACGCAGGGAACGCCCGCGCAGGCGGCCAGGTGCATCGGTCCAGAATCCGGCCCAAGAAATAGGGAAGCGTATTCGAGAACCGCCGCAGTCTCGCGCGGGGAAAGAATCCCGCAGAGGTTGACCTTTTCTGAGCTCCACCCGTGAAGCGCGTAGGCAGCGACGTCGGCGTCCTCTTTGGCTCCAATCATGACGAGTCCATACTGCGGATAGCGTGCGGAAATTCGCGCCACCAGGGCGCGCCAATTCTCCGGCCCCCAATCCTTCGCCTGCATCTTGGTGCCGGGACCACACACCACCAGGGATTTACCCGCCAGAACTCCGAGGGCGGCGCGGGCGGTCTGCCTTTCGGTTTCGGTGAGCCGCAAATCCCAATTCCGGAGATCGTCCGGCGCCGCATCGCCAATATCCGAAATCCCGCGGGCCAGACGCATTGCTTCGGCCTCGTACAGGCCGGTGTTCGGATCGAAGGTCCGTTCCTGCTGATCCTCGCGGGGAAGGCCGACGATACGCCTCACCCCGGCCGCCCATCGGAAAAACCACTTGTCGCGAAGCACCAGCCTGGGGCTGCGAGTCGACATCATGTAGACGAGAATGTCCGGCTGGAAGCGGCGAATCTGAGACGCCAAACGAAAGAGATCACGGGGGCTGCGGGTTCCGACGGAGTACCGCATGTAGCCATGAATCAGTCCGGAATCGCCGAGCACCCCGGCGGCTGCCGGCGCCTTGGCGTGAACCGGGAAATTCGTGAGCAGGATGCGTTCTGAATTCGGAAAGGCACGCTCTATGAGATGGAGGGATGGCAGAGACACGATCGTGTCACCCAAGCTGCCGAGGCGATATACCAGTACCTTTCGTACTCCGAAATCCGGATGCAAGAGCGGTCTCCGTGCCGAGTCGCCAAATCCTGATCGATGCCGCAACTGACCCTGTTCGAAACAGGACCGGACCGTTCAAACGATCTTTCAGACATGGTACACGGTACGGGCAAACTGCTCCCGTGGAGAAGTTGTTCAACAGTTTGTGCAGAGTACCTTTATTTCGCGACCGGGTTGAAGCTTCAGGGCTAGCGAATCGCGTAGCTGACTCCAATGCTAAGGCCGTTGGGCGTGAGACCGCCATGGCCGCTGCCGGTTGCGAGCCCTTTGAAAGATGGCCAAAATTGATATTCATAGTCGAGGCGCGCAGAAAGGCGTCTTGCGACTCGATAATCCATGGCGGCTCCGGGGGCACACACGAAGTAATTTCCGGTTCCGACATTGGGAGGTGGCACTGTAAACCGCCCTGCGCCAAGAAGAAACTTGCCAGTCAAGTGAAGGTTTTTATGGTGATAAATCCGTACGCGCGGGCCTGCCAGGTAGCTGTCCTCGGTCAACTCGGCGGGACCGTGCCAACGCATAAAATGCGCTTCACCCTCCGCGCTGATTCTGCCAAAGAGAAAGGAACTCGTGTCCAGGTAGGGCCCAAGGCCAATGAGTTGGTGGTCCCAGCAGGAGAATGGAGAATTGCTGCTACACCCGTAATCCGGGTTGAACATGGAAACCGAGGCTCCCACCCAGAAAGAAACACCGGGCCCCTCGGCTGAAGGTGATGTTTGGGCAACCAGGGGAACGCAAAGCAATAACGAGAAAGCAAGTATATAGAGGTTCTTCCGCATGGGAGGTCCTTTAATTCAGATTATGCCATGATATGGTCTTGATCAGAAACTCGTTACCAGAAGGCAACACCAAAGTTAGACGCCATCCGCTGCCCAGCTGGTGACAATTATTGCCGGGTAATCTCGTACCACACGGGAGCGGGTAGATGCAGGAATGAGCATGTGTCCGCACGGGCGAACTCCGGGCGCCGGAGAAACAGGCCTGCGGTCGACGGATTGAGGCGGCCCGAAATCGGCCAAAGAGCAAGAAACTGCAGGGATTTCTCCAGCAAGATCTCACTCGGCCATCACTGAGTTTGTGTTATGATCCTGGCAGTCTACCGTTGTCAGGTTAAACCGTTTGTATTAACGCTGTGCGGCCTTTATTGTGAAGGCTTTACATGGCAAACGATGAAGCAAACTCTCGAAAGAGCGGCAGGTTTTTACAACAGCGGAGGTCGGGCGGTGGGGGCCTGCATGTTGTGCCACCTGTCAGGTCGGGCGAACCGGAGTGCAGATGGCCTTGATTTGCGACAAGACTGGGATTGACAGGTTTCGAGAACCGCCAGATTTTCGACGCTCCCCCGTTCGCTACACCATCAATCTTGCAAATTCAATTCAGTATCGATGACAAACAGAATTTTCGGCTTATTCAAATTCAACTGATTCATTTTCTTCCCGCTTAGATCGCGATGATGGCTATTCGGTTCCGTGGGCGTGTGCCCCGGCTGTGATCCCGTACGGAAGGAGAGCTTCATGAATGGATCTCTGGGCCTTCCGGCCCCGGGCTAGCCGGCGGGAAGGTGATCGCATTATCCGGTCGGATTCTTATACAACGAGGAACTGAAAAATATGCAAATTAGAGGAAAGAAAGCGGTGGTGTGCGGCGGAGGCGGCTTTATTGGCGGACACCTGGTCAGAAGCCTCCTTGTCTCCGGCGCGGATGTGATTCGCTCGGTTGACATAAAACCGTTGAATGAGTGGTACCAGGCGGCCGAGGGAGTCGAAAACCTGGTCGTGGACTTGAAGGACAAGCAGAGCTGTTATCGCGCCGCAAAGGGGGCAGACGTAGTCTTCCAGTTGGCCGCTGACATGGGGGGAATGGGATTCATTGAAAACAACAAAGCTCTGTGCATGCTGAGTGTGCTGACTACAACCCACATGCTGATGGCGGCCCGGGATTCCGGTGTGCAGCGATTCTTCTACTCCTCCTCCGCCTGCGTGTACAACGGGGACAAGCAGAAAAATCCGGAAGTGACTCCGCTGAAGGAAGAGGATGCCTATCCCGCTCTGCCGGAAGACGGCTACGGATGGGAGAAGTTATTCAGCGAACGCATGTGCCGCCACTTCGAGGAAGACTTCGGGCTACAGTGTCGCGTGGCGCGATACCACAATGTCTACGGGCCCCTCGGGACTTGGACAGGCGGCCGCGAAAAGGCTCCAGCCGCGATCTGCCGCAAGGTTCTGGAAGCCAAGATGAGTGGCAAGCATGAGATCGAAATCTGGGGCGCCGGCCACCAGACCCGCAGCTTCATGTACATCGACGATTGCACCAGGGGCACGCAGATGATCACGGAAAGCGAGATCCACGAACCCATCAATCTCGGCTCCAGTGAACTGGTGACCATCAACCAACTGGTCGATATTGTGGAAGAAATCGCGGGCGTGAAACTGCTTCGCAAGTACAACCTGGGTGCGCCAAAAGGCGTGAATGGGCGCAACAGCGACAATACCCGGATCGTGAAGTATCTCGGATGGGAACCGTCCATTCGCCTCAAAGCCGGATTAGCAAAGACGTATGAGTGGATTGAGAAGGAAATGCTCGCGCTTGTGACTGCCTGATGCGCGATCCTCGGGAGAAATGAATGATGGGACGGTATGGCCAGGAAAGCCGTGATGTGCGCCAGATACTTGGCATCAACTTCTTCGCGGGAGACGTGCGCGGCGCGGTGGAGAGGATGTCTCGAGGCGGGTTGCTGGTGGTGCCGGCCGCTCCCGCGCTGAAGGATATTGCGTTGAGCGCGTCGTATCGCGAAGCCCTGACCAATGCGGACATGGCGATCACCGACTCAGCGTTCATGGTCCTGCTGTGGAACTTGCTGCAACGCGATTCTCTGAAGCGGGTCTCGGGCCTGAAGTATCTTCGCCAGCTCCTGTTAACACCGGATCTGCGCGCTGCGGGGAATACGCTGTGGATCATGGCGGGGCAGGCAAGCGCACAAATGAACATTGGCTGGCTGGCGTCGCAAGGCATTTCGGTGCCGGAGAATTGCGCGTACCTGGCTCCAATGTACGGTCGCGAGATCGAGGATGTGGCCCTGGTCGAGCGGTTACGGAGCCACCCCGTGCGGCACATTGTTATCACCGTGGGCGGCGGGACCCAGGAGCGCCTGGGATTGTACCTGAAGCGCAATCTCGATTACTCACCGTCGATTCACTGCATCGGCGCGGCGATTGCGTTTCTGAGCGGCGACCAGGTACGGATTCCGAACTGGGCGGATCACATGTATCTTGGCTGGCTGTTCCGCTGCATTTCCGCGCCGGGCCGCTATATTCCCCGCTATTGGTCGGCTTTTTTGCTGTTCCCACTGCTGTGCCGATACCGGGACCGGCTGCCGCCCATGCAAGCCGGTCCGGCACCGCGCGCACAAGCTGAAGCCTGAACTGCCTGCAGAGCCATCGGTAAACTTGCCCGGGGCCATCGAGGGTTTGTGCGTGGCCTTTCGCGCATATAGCCGCCGGTGGGCAGAATACGATCGTCAACACTGCCACTAAACTAGCCGATTCTGTTAAGCTGCGATCTTATGTGATTCGTGGCCGGGCTCGTCCCGGCCTGTCTAAGCGGGGAGTGAAGCATGCGCGTGCTGGTTAGCGGTGCCGCCGGTTTTCTTGGTTCTCATTTGACGGATGCACTGTTGGAGGACGGAAATTCGGTTCTCGGCGTGGACAATCTCTGCACCGGGTCCCTCGAGAATATTGAACATCTCAGATCCGAAAGACGCTTCGAATTCCTCGAGCAGGACATTTGCACCCCGTTTGATCCCGGCAAGGTGGACTACGTCTTCAATTTTGCGTCCCCCGCCAGTCCCCAGGATTACATGAAACTGGGCATCGAGACTTTGATGGTGGGCTCCATAGGTACTCGCAACATGCTGAACCTCGCCCGGCGCCATGGAGCGCGGTTTCTGCACGCATCCACGTCCGAGTGTTATGGAGATCCGCTGGAACATCCGCAATCGGAAGACTACTGGGGGCATGTAAACCCGATCGGCCCGCGCTCTGTATACGATGAGGCAAAACGGTTTGCCGAGGCGCTGGTGACAGCCCACCATCGCTATCACGGAGTCGATACGCGCCTGGTACGTATTTTCAACACCTACGGACCCAGACTGCAGGGGGATGATGGCCGGGTTATCTCGAATTTCATGATGCAGGCGCTCCGGGGAGAGGACCTGACCATTTACGGCGATGGAAGCCAGACCCGCAGCTTCTGCTATGTGTCTGATGAGATTGACGGGATCATGCGACTGGCGCGGAGCCAGGAACATTTGCCCGTCAACATCGGGAATCCGCAGGAGTGGACGGTGTTGGAATGTGCGCGCGCCGTCTTGAGAGTAACCGGCTCATCGAGCAGAATCGTGCATTGCGCTCTTCCGCAAGACGACCCTGCGCAGCGACAGCCCGACATTTCGAAAGCCCGGCGCCTGCTGGGATGGGAGCCCAAAATCGATCTTGAGACCGGGCTGAAATTGTGCCTGGAGTATTTCAGCCGCAGGGTCGAATTGCCGGGTTAAAACTCGGACACACACAGACCCTTACCCACTCAGAAGCTGATTTTCCGCGAAGGAAACCAGGTAAGTTGAATGTTCGTGCTGGTTACGGTCTGCTCACCGGGCAAATATATGGGCGCCTTATACCGCTCGTAGGTGAAGCTGCCGTTGACCTCGAAGTCTTTTCCGATACGCTTTACAGCCTGGAATCCGATGTCATTCAGCGTTGTTCCATATTCAGTGGTGCCCGCACGGATGAAGTCCTTGGCGGCTTTCTGGTTTCGCGCATTTACCTGGAACCACTCATTTCCGCTGAGGTGATAAGTGATCCACGCCTGACCGCCCTTATCTTCGCGCCCAACCCAGTCGCCGAACAACTGCCCATTGTTGGTGTAACCCTGTCTCTGAAGAGTTTCCCAGTACATGAAACGGCCGGCGTTGCTGGTCGCAACAGGAGGATCCGTCTCGACGGCCTCCACGCGCACGTCGAGCCTGGGCACGCCGGGGACGTGGGACAGATACAATCCGGGCCTCCATGAGGCGCGCCGTGGAGCATCGATGGGCGAGACGTCGTCGTGCACCTCGCCATCTGCGTAGAGAGTAAGCCAATTGCGCACGAACGGAAGCCGGTAAGAAAAGTCGAATGCCCCAAACCGGGCGCCCGGATCGTCGCGGCCTAGCTTTTCTGCGGCGGAGGGCGACGAGAGACTGAAGAAGCTTTTCAGAAAAGAGTGCAAGGTTATAGGGCCATGTCCCTTTCCGCCCCAGATGGCGGTGCGCTCGAATCCAAACTCCAGGTTTTGCGTCGGGCGGAAGCTGATCTTCTCAACATGGACCCATGGATTTCCGGGAGTGATCACATTAGGCTGCAGTCCGGCTCCGGGCGGGGGCGGATAGGCTGGATTGGGGATATACGTGTGTCCCTGTAGTTCTCCTATAAGGAATTCGTACCGAAACGGTCCTGTGATGATCGACAGACCGGGAATGCGCAGCGGTTCCACCCGATTGATATGGAACGCGTAGATATTCTCCGCATTATTCGAGTATGCAAATCCCGCGCCCAGAGCTGGCCCCATCCAGTCGTCCTGCTTGCCGAAGGAGATTTCATGATTGAGAACGTGGGCTGAGACATAGGCCTCGAGAAAACGTCCGCGGATGGTGCTTTTGATTGGCCCCATTGGAATCGTGTCTTGCGGGTAGTACACGAATTGGTGGGTCACGGGGTCGGTATATTCCGTCCCGTCGATGAGCGCCAGCTCCTGGGCGAGAGAAGAGGAATAGCCGGTCGCCGATGGTGCGTACTGGAATTCGCCTCGCACGTAGATTGTGAATCGCCCGGCGGAAGCATAGGCACTGGCGCCCGTGTAGTTGTTGAAGCCGTTTTCATACGGCCGGCCATAATCGTTGATGATGGTGGAGCCGAGATGGAAACTGTTATGAAGCGGTGTTCCGCTGATTGCGCGCGCCACCGTGTAGACCGATTCGACCCTCGAGTTACCCTTGTGCGCCAGGCACGGCCCCGACATGTCAAAACGCAATTCGTGAGCTAACGCCTCGTATAGTTCCTGCGCCTGGTCGGTCTGCGGTCCCGGATTGGCATCTTCAAGCCGCGCAGCAACATCCTCGAGCATCCGGTTGATGCTGGAACGGGTCCAGGGACGCATCCCCAGGAACACATGGTTAAGCAACCCCAGGCCATACAGCCGAAACATCGCGGGATAGATCCAGTTATCCACCGGAACAAACGGAGATCCCAGCGTGTCCGGATTGCAAGCCGCTGCGGCGGGGCGGCCCTGGGCGGGGGATTGTCCTCCGGAATCACTCGAAACCGTGCCTGGAGAGGGGACTACATTGGGATCGGGTTGTTCAGCTAGTATTGGGATCGCTATAAGGCAAAGAAGGCCTGCAGCCGCCCTTAGAAAACCGAAACCTATTTCTAAACTTCGAGATAGAGCCATACTCTACTTTTATCATCCGCTCCCACCCCGTCTGGGGACGGCCTGTGACAGGCCGGAGTCCTGCCAAAGACGTGAGCCCCACGATGTTTGGGACGGGGATGCTCATCCATTCCACTAGTGGCCTGTCGCGTTGAAAACGTTACTGCGGGCTCTCGTGTGAGCAGATGAAAACAATAGCCCGTCATCCTGATCCCGACCCTGAGCTTTGCGAAGGGGAAGGGGAAGGATCTGCGGCTGCTTTGACGAATGCCGGTAACGAATTCACTGCGACAGTCCACTAGTTGTTTCTCAGTAAGGGAGAACTGTCGTAGGGAACGCCGCCCCTATGTCGAAGGATGAAATCGCTCCGCTAAGGATTTCCGAGATTTGCCGGCGGTGGCCGGTCCCGGCGAGCTATGTGCTTTTCTCGTCCATGCGCAATGGCATGCGTCGCAGGCGCTTTCCCGTGGCGGCGAAGACGGCATTGGCAATGGCCGGTCCCGTGAGCCACACTGCCGCCTCACCGAGTCCGTGCGGATCGGCATGGCTATCCACGAAGTATGTTTCAAGCGCGGGCGCCTCGGCTATCCGCAACAGGCTGTAGTCGTCGAAATTCTGCTGTTCGGCGGCTCCGTCGCGGATGGTAATGGCTTCCTTGAGAACGGCGCTCATGGTAAAAAGCATTCCCCCTTCGATCTGCGAACGGGCGCCGTTGGGATTGACCACCTGGCCGCAATCAATGGCCATGACCAGCCGGTCGACGCGAATGTTGTCGCGCTCCACCGTGACCTCCGCAACCTCCGCGAGGTACGCATAGGTGGTGGTGCAGGCGATACCGCGGCCGCGATTTGGCCCCAGGGGCTTGTTCCATCCGGCTTTTTCTGCGGCAAGATCCAAAACAGCGAGCAAGCGCTTCGGATCGGGTGCGGGCCCATCATCGTCCCTCTGTTTGGGCTGAGGAATCGGAGGGAGCTGCAACAGACGTTTGCGAAAAAGATAAGGGTCCTGTCCAGCCGCGTGCGCCAACTCGTCAATGAAGCATTCGACTGCGAAGCCGTTGAACGAATTCTCGACCGATCGCCACCATGCGCGGGGAACCGAACTGGTGATGGGGGTAAACGCCGTGCGAATGTGGGGAACAGGGTATGGAATGGGCGGAGGAAGCTCCGAGCCATCGAGTTTGTATTGGCCAGGAGCGCTCCAAAACTGGCTGATCGCCAAATCTGCAAGGTAATCGGACCATGCCAGCACATTTCCCTGCCCGTCCAGCACTCCGCGCATACGGCGCATGCCGGCGGGCCGATAGAAGTCATGGGTCATGTCGTCTTCGCGGGTCCACACCAGCTGGACCGGCGATGCGACATGGCGTGCAAGTTGCGCAGCTTCGGTGGGGAAGTCGTACTGGTAGCGGCGGCCGAAACCGCCACCCATGAACGTGGTGTGCACCATAACGCTGGTCTCGGGCAACTCCAGTTCCTTGGAGATGACCTCGCGCATCGCGTCCGCAGCCTGAGAGGGGCTCCACACTTCGCATTTGCCGTCCCGCAGATGAATGGTGATGTTCATTGGTTCCATAGTCGAGTGGGCCAATAGGGGAAATTCATAGACTGCCTCAATGCGCTTGGGCGCAGAGATGGAGTCCAGGTCGTCGCCTTGCGGGTCCGACGTCCAAGCCGGAGGTTTGGCCAGCGCCTGCTTCATCTGGGCGCGCAACAAGTCACTGCTTTCGCCATGGTTCGGGCCGAAGTTCCAGGTAATATCAAGCGCCTTTCTACCTTGCATTGCCGCCCAGGTGGTTTTGCCCACCACCACGATTCCTCCGGCCGTAAACACGCGGTGTCCGCGCGCGGGAACCTCGAAAACCTGCAGCACTCCGGGCACCGCGAGCGCCTTCGCTGAATCGAATTTCGCCGGGCTGCCACCAAATGTGGGGCAGCGTGCGATGACCGCATACACCATTCCCGGCAAGCGCACGTCGAGCCCGAAGCGGGCCGCCCCCGTGCACTTGCCCGGGATGTCGAGATGAGGCGTTTCCCGACCGAGGAGGGTGAACTGCGATGGATCTTTCAACTTTACGGTTTTGGCGTCGGGAATCGGCTGACAGCATGCGTCCGGCACCAGCTTTCCGTATGCAATCTTGCGCCCTGAAGCCGGGTGCGAGACTTCACCCTTGCAGGTGCTGCATTCGGATTGGGGAACGTTCCATGCGCGTGCGGCGGCGGCAATCATTGCCAGGCGCACCTGGGCCCCCGCGCGGCGCAGAGGCAGATAATTGGATCTCACGCTGCCGCTTCCGCCAGTGCCCAGGGAGAAGTCCGACTGCACGACCGTAACGCGTTCCCAGTCCAGGTCGGCTTCCTCGGCCAGCAACATGGGCAGCGAGGTGTATACGCCCTGACCCATCTCCGACCGGGCCAGGACTAATTCTGCGCTGCTGTCGGCCTTGATGTGAATCCACGCATTGAAGGGGTTTTCGGCAGCCCCGGGGGCGCCGGGCGCATCCTGCGCGCGGGAGCGCAGAGCGAATCCGATCACGAAGGCGCCACCGGCGAAAGCAGCCGACGAACCCAGGAATTTTCTGCGGCTGATCTTCATGACCTTGTCTCCTGGGCTGCCCTGTGAATGGCCTTGCGAATGCGGAAGTAGGTGCCGCACCGGCAAAGATTGCCCACCATCGCATCATCGATCTGCGCATCTGTCGGATGCGGGTTCGACGCCAGCAGCGCGGCCGCCGACATGATCTGCCCCGATTGACAGTACCCGCATTGCGGCGCCTGCTCCGCGATCCATGCCTTTTGCACGGAGTGCAGGCCGTTGACCCCGAGGCCCTCGATGGTGGTCACCTTTCGCCCGCGAACATCGGCCAGCGATGTCTGACAGGAGCGCACCGCCGAACCATCCAGGTGGACCGTGCAGGCTCCGCACATGCCGATGCCGCAGCCGTACTTCGTGCCTGTCAGGTCGAGCAGGTCCCGCAAAGCCCACAACAAAGGCATATCGCCGTCGGCTTGGACCGTGCGTGTCGCGCCATTTACATTCAATGCGAATTGTGCCATTTCCGACCCTCTTGCCTGACTGTCTCTTCACCGGCAGGTTCAGCGCCACAAGAGTGCAGGGAATAGCCGGGTTCGTGCAGCATAGCCCCCAGGATGAGCAGCGTCCGCTTTCCAGGCACCAGGGCCATCGACGGTGGAAGGAACCCGCAGAAAGGGGGAGCACGATCTGATTCACTCCATGTCGCGGAGGGTGAGGTCAGCCCGCATCCCCGCAGTTCACTGACATAACCACTTCCGCTCCCGCACCCCACCCATACCGATCCTCAGTGACATTGACAGGATCACCGCGCCCAGGATGTGCGCCACCGCTTGCTATGCATGCGACTCAGGCCGGCGCGCTCATCCAGCCCTGCAACCTTTCTAAGCGTGCATGGGCGATTCGCATAGTCGGTCCACGAGCTAGAATTTTCCCCGTGAACAGAGAACGTTGGGCCCAGATAGCTATCACGATTCAATTCCTTATCGTCGTCAGGACGCTAGGGGAGGTCTTCCGTCTCAAGCACGTCCAGGGCACCAACTTCTCGGCCGCAACCGCTTTGCCTTATGTGGGCGGCGCTTTACTAGCTGTTTGCTTCTGCTGGGCAAGCGTGGCCTTGTACTTCTTCCGACGCTACAGGCTGTCCTCCGGGATCGCGGTAGCGGGTGTAATCATTCTGCTGGTGTACAAAATCGCCGTCATCGGCTAATAACGGCGGCTCATTCTGACGATTGAGCCAGTGTGCCGCCCCATGAGAATCCCGCTTAAAATCGGGTACTGTGCGCACTAAGTTCGAGTGAAATGTGGATTGCTGTTTCGTACTCCACTTCGGGCTATCGCTACCTCGTCGACACCGTGAATGCGTACAACGTGTCTCCCGCTCCGACCACCAGGTACTGCCTTCCGTCGAGTTGGTAGGTCATGGGGCCGTTGGTCACGGATGAGGTGAGCCCTGCATGCCAGAGCGGCTTGCCGCTATCGGGATCGAACGCGATCACGTTGCCGGAGGGATCGCCAGTGAACAGCAGCTTGCCTGCGGTGGTGAGAACCCCGGCAAGCGAGTCGCTTTCCTCCGGGTACACATGCCGCCAACGGATTTTACCGGTCTTGACATCGAGCGCCACCAGGTCTGACTGCGACCAGACCGGACTGTCGCGACCGCCATAGCCCTCAGGATGTTCGCTGGTGTCGGTGAGGTAATACACGCTATAAGACGGCGTGCTGCTGACATAGAACAACCCGGTCTGCGGATCGAAGCTGGGCGGCGGCCAGTTAGTCGCGCCGCCTGAGGCGGGATTTACCAGCACTCCATCGGTCTTTGGCTCCTTGGACGAATCCGGTATCGGTTGTCCGATGGCATTCACGCCCTTCGACCAGTTCAGGTCCGGATCGAACGTAGCCGTCACCAACTGCTTGCCATTGGTTCGGTCCAGTACGAAGAAATAGCCGTTGCGCGCTGCCTGGGCCAGCAGTTTCCTCGGCTTGCGATCGACTTCAGCATCGAAGATGACTGGCGTTTCCACGTTATCCCAATCATGCGTATCGTGAGGCGAAGGCTGGAAATACCACACGAGCTTCCCAGTGTCCGGGTTGAGCGCCACGATCGAGCAGGTGTACAGGTTGTCTCCCTTGCGGCTCTGCGGCGCATGCACCGGGTTCGGATTGCCTGTCCCCCAAAAGAGCAGATTCAGCTCCGGGTCGTAGGTGCCGATCAGCCAGGTCATGCCGCCGCCGTGCTCCATGGACTGTGCGTCGGGCCATGTTTCACTGCCGGGTTCGCCCGGACGCGGCTCGGTGTTGAAGCGCCACTGCACCGCTCCTGTCTCCGGGTCGCGCGCTTCCAGATAGCCGGGATCGTCGAGCGAGTCACCGCCCACCCCCACCAGGACGTGGTTGTTGATCACCAGTGGTGCGGGCGTGGAAAAATACTCCAGATTCAGATCGGCAATCTCTACGGCCCAACGAAACTTGCCCGTGTTCTTGTTCAGAGAAATCAGGTGATTGTCGGGCGTCTCGAAGAACAGCCAGTCATGGTAGATGCCCACACCGCGGTTGCCGATGTGAATGCCTCCCTTGCTGTCCCACTTGTAATGCCAGATCTCGCGGCCCGTGCGCGCATCCACTGCCCAGGCGTGATCCGGAACGGTGAAATACAGCACGCCCTCGACCTCGAGCGGCGTGGACTTGATCTGCGGACCCCACGGCAATGCGCTTGGGCCGGTGTCGATATGGTAGAGCCAGGCCAGCCGCAGATCGCGTACGTTTCCCTGGTGGATCTGTGTCAACGGGCTGAACCGGCGCCCTGAGTAATCGCCGTTATAGGTCGGCCAGCTGCCCGGAAGCGGGTGCAGAATTGCCGCGGGATCGAGTCCTTGCGCAGCCATTCCAACCGGCAGAAGAAACATCAGGCACGCCGCGGCTTTCAGCTTCACTTGAGGGTCTCCAGGTAGGCAAGAATGTTATGCATGTCCGCGTCCGAGTATTGGCGCAGCAGCTTGAGGTGTTGCTCGAGAGGATCATGCACCTCCACGCGTATGCCCTGGACATCGTCGTAGACCCATGAGCGGTAGGCGCCCGAATCGTCCCGCAGGGCCACGCTGAAATCGTCGATGTGCGCCAGCACTCCTGAGTACGTTTCGCCCGAGGGCAACTTCACCGTCACGTGCTTTAATGCCCGCGAATCAGGCGGCGGACCCATCCCGAACGGGTTGTAGTTCGGATACAGGAACCGCCCTTCCAGTGCCACGGGATCGAATTTGTTCGCAATGTGTGCCAGGTCGCCGGTAGGGGAGTGACATCCTGCACAATGGGCTTGAAAGTAAGCCTCGCCCAAGTGCGGATCTCCGGTCACGATGTTCTGGATCGTGTACTCCATGCGATTGGCGGCCGCCTGCGTTCTTCCCAGCAGGAATTGCGCGATATCGTGGACCTGGTCTTCAGTCAGCTTTGCGAAGCCGGGCATGCCCTTGTCGGGGCGGCCGTTATGAATCACGGGGGCAATCTCTTTCCCGGTTCCCTGGTCGTGCAACACCATGGTCGAGCGCACCAGGTTCGGCCCTTGCGCGCCTCCGGTCGCATTCGTCCCGTGGCAAAACCCGCACGTTGCGACAAAGGTCTTCTGCCCGCGCGCCGACGCCTCGGGGTTGGGAGGTGCGCCAAGACCGAAGGCGGTGCGGATGGCCTCACGGAAAGCCTCGGGAATCGGAGGGTTGCTCTGGTTGTTCTGCGCGGCTGGTTTCTGATCAGCCGGTGAGCCATTCTCATGCGCGCCGGGCTGATCCCCCTGCCGCGCCGGCGGCGTGGTTGCCTGATCTGCAGCGGGAGGATTCTGTTGCTGCGCGTGCAGCCCGAACAGTCCGGCAGGCACGAGAAGCCAAACTGCCCATTTGCGAAGGTTCATGTCAGTGTTCTGTCATCCCATGGAGTCACGAATTGCCCGCCGGCGCACCCTTGAGGGAAACAGGGCGTTTTTCACCATGCCTGCGGGATTGTTCTGCGATTATCCAATGGCCGCCGA
>DASXXV010000282.1:0-10569 GCA_036502905.1 Occallatibacter sp.
AGCCCGAGGAGCTCTACCGGATCGGCGACAAGACGCACTGCTGTAACTGGGGCGGCTATACGCAGTGGGAAGAGTTTTCGCTTTTCAACGGCGAACTCTATCGCCGATTCCGCGACCACACTCCGGCCTTCTCCGACCTGGCAGCGTTTCAGGGAGGCAGCACCGGCCTGGGCGTGCGCCGTGTGGGCAGCCCCCAAGCCGCAGACACCCGCAATGGACAATTCGTCTCCGGCAATTTCTTCCGGACATTTGGCGTAGGGGCATGGGCGGGACGGGTGCTGGCTGACCAGGACGACCGGCCCGAGGCCACTCCGGTGGCGGTGATGAGTTACCACGCGTGGGTATCGAAATACGACGGCGATCCCTCGGTGGTGGGCGCGGCCTTCCAGTTTGATGGCAAGCCGTTCACCGTGGTCGGCGTGGCTGCACCCGGTTTCTTTGGGGCAGAACTGCGCAGCAACGTACCGGATTTCTGGATGCCGCTCAGCGCCGAGTTGCTCATCGACGGCAAATTCGCCCGCCTGAATCGCCCCAGTGCGAACTGGCTGGATATCATCGGCAGAGTCCGGCCGGGCACCGACCCGAAGGCTCTGGAAGCGCAGCTAAAAGTCGAGTTGCGCCAGTGGCAGGACAGCCACCTGGCCGACATGGGCAATCTGGACAAAGAATATCTGCCCAAGCAGTCCTTTCATCTCACCCCCGGCGGAGCGGGGGTTACGGGGATGCGCGAAGAGTACGAGGACGGACTCACCATTTTGCTGGTGGCGGCCGGATGCGTGCTCCTGATTGCGTGCGCGAACTTGGCGAATCTTCTGCTGGCCCGCGGACTCAGAAACCGGCAGCAGACTTCCGTACGCGTGGCGCTGGGCGCCTCGCGCCGCCGCCTCGTGAGCAAGGCCCTGGTGGAAAGCCTTCTTCTCGGATTGATTGGGGGAGCGGCAGGTCTTGGCGTCGCCTATTCCGGCACAACCCTGATACTTCACCTGGCGTTTTCCGGTCCCAATAGTTATATCCCCATTGAAGCCTCTCCTTCGGTGCCGGTTCTGCTGTTTGCCCTGGGGATTTCACTTATGACCGGCGTCTGTTTCGGAATGGCTCCGGCCTGGATGACTTCGCACGCGGAGCCGGTGGAAGCGTTGCGCGGCGCCCATCGCTCCACCGGAGGGGGCGCGAAATGGCCGCAGAAATCTCTGGTCATCACGCAGGCGGCATTGTCGCTGGTGCTGTTGAGCGCGGCCGCCATGCTGGGGCAGAGCCTGCGCAATCTCGAGCACCAGAAGTTTGGTTTTGAGGTGCAGGATCATTACCTGGTCTCGATCGACCCCTACCAGGCCGGATACCAGCCCGAGCAACTCGATCTTCTGTACAGGCGCTTGCTCGATCGTTTGCAGCGCATTCCAGCCGTGAAGGGAGTGGCCGCGGCGACGTATGCGCCCATGAGCGGCGACAGTTGGAACGAAGGCGTCCGCGTGCAGGGTAAGCCGGAGCCGCATTCCGGAGATGATTGGGAAGCGACCTGGACGCGGGTG
The DNA here is from genome assembly GCA_036502905.1 of Occallatibacter sp. GTDB lineage: Bacteria > Acidobacteriota > Terriglobia > Terriglobales > Acidobacteriaceae > Telmatobacter. Next base: position 1,530 of record DASXXV010000282.1, read on the forward strand.
ACTCCGGGATTCTTTACCACTGTCGGCAATCCCATCCTCATGGGCCGCCCCATAACCGAGCAGGACACCGGGACATCGCCCCTGGTAGCGGTCGTCAACGAAGCCTTCGCAGAAAAATTCTTTAAAGGCGAGAATCCCATCGGCAAGCATTTCGGCCAGAACGAAATGAGCCATGCGGGCGATTATGAAGTGATCGGCGTAGCGGCGGACATGCGTTACGTGACGTACAACATGAAAGGTCCCGACCGGGCCATGTTCTTCCTTCCCTCCGTCCAGCACACCAGGTACACCAAGCCGGAGGACATCGCGGGAGAGAACGGGGGGCATTACCTGTCGAACCTCGTGCTGTCGGTTTCCGGCAAGCCGGATCATCTCGGCACGCAAGTGAAGAACGCGATGTCCGAGGTCGATCCCAACCTTTCGCTCATCGACTTCACTGACTACCAAGAACTGCTGCACCGGGACTTCAGCCAGCAGGACATGATCGCCAAGCTGGCACTGATGTTTGGAGCGCTTGCCCTGATTCTCGCCGCGGTGGGGCTTTACGGCGTAACCGCCTACACGGTGGAACAACGCACCAGCGAGATCGGTATTCGCATGGCACTAGGAGCGGACCGCAGCAAAGTTCTGAGCATGGTGCTGCGCGCCGCGTTCTCTCAAATCGGAATTGGACTGGCCATCGGGATTCCGGCGGCCATCGGCGCCGGACGGCTGATTACCAAGCAGCTCTACGGGGTGAAGCCGTACGATCCCGCGGTTCTTATTCTGGCGGTGCTGGCGCTGGGAGGAGCGGCCCTGGCCGCTGCCGCCATTCCCGCACGAAGGGCCGCCGCTACCAACCCCATGACCGCCCTGCGCAGCGAATAAACAGTCCGGCGGAAATCCGCCCGGTGCGGTTGCCTGCAGTCGCGAGGTGAGCCGGGTGTTCGGGGGCGCGCCCATGGCGCCCGTGTTCTACAATCAAGCTTCCAAATGTCTCTATCCGCGCTCATCATTGACGACGAACAACTGGCCCGCGACGAGCTGAAATACCTGCTCGATTCGGTGGGCGGGGTGGAGGTTGTCGCCCAGGGAACGAACGGGATCGAAGCGGTGGACCTGATCGAGGAGCACCACCCGGACCTGGTGTTTCTAGACGTGCAGATGCCGGGACTGGACGGATTCGCGGTGATCAAGCGCCTGAAGGAGCGCAGCGAGGCCCGGGCGCGCACCCCGGCCGGCGATACGGAGCCTCTGCCGCAGATCATTTTTGCGACCGCATACGACCAGTACGCAGTGCGCGCCTTCGACGTGAACGCGGTGGACTACCTGTTGAAACCCTTCGACCGCACGCGCGTGGAACAGGCCGTGGATCGGGCCAAGACCCGGATGTCGGGCGGACCCGCGCCGGGGCCGGAGACGCAGATCGACGCGCTGCTACGGCTGCTGAACCAGGGAACGGGAACGGGGCGGGCGCACCAGCCGGCCAAGCTCATCGTGCAGGCGCAGAGCCGTCTTCTCCTGGTGGACCAGGCGGATATCTGCTTCGCCGCCATCGACGACGGGATTATCCGGGTGGTCACACAGACGTTCGAAGGCCACTCCAAGTGCCGCACCCTGGAGGAACTTCTGGAACAACTTGAACCGGCGGTATTCTGGCGCGCGCACCGCGGCTTCGTGGTGAACATCAACCACATTCGCGAAGTGGTGCCGTGGTTCAAGTCGAGCTATCAGCTGCGCATGAACGACAAGCAGCAGACAGAGATCCCGGTGAGCCGCTCGCAGACCAAGAGGCTGCGGGAGTTGTTCAACCTTTAGCTCGATGCAGGCGTGGTCTTCAGCCTGCGGGCGCCCGCAAGTACAAACCCACCCATAATGAAAACCGATACCATGGCAGACGCGGCCAGGATATCGGCAACGCGCCAGATTTTGCCGGTTGCGTCCATAGCCGTGGGCTGTGGCCAGCGAGTGAACACCTGCAGCGCGTTGCCCGCGGCGCACATTGCGTAAAACACGAGAGCGGGCCAGCCGGCGGCGCGACCATCTGAGATGGCCTTCGCGGGCCGGCGGCGCAGATCAACCGCGAATGCCAGATAGATCACCAAGTCGGTGAAGAACCAGCCGCAATAGTTGGACAGGGGAACACCGAACCAGGGACCGCCGTCGCGCCAACTCCACGCGTGCAGGAGCGTCGACCACACCGGGTCCTGCGCCCAATCCCACGCGGTCATGATCAAGCTGGCGAGAACGGGGAGAGCGATTCCGCGTGCACCGGCCTGCCCGAGAATGGTGCGCGCCAGGGTCCACGAGACGTAGGCCATGCCGATGTAGGCGAGCCCCAGAAGCATGGGGACGCGGAAGAGCGCGGGGCCCATCAGGTGGAGGAACTCGTAGCGGCCGAAGGGAAAGCCGGTAGCGATTCCGAGGTTCTCCACGATGTTGCCGATGACCGCGCAGATGCTCGCGAAGACCAGGATCCCGCGCCAGCCGTAGTGCCGCGCGCCGTCCACCAGCGCGAATGCCAGCGCAGTTAGCACTTCGGCGGCGACGATGCTGGTTCGCGGCATACCGGTAGCCACCTCAACAAGGCGAACCGACGCGTAGACGGCGAGAATCAAGACCAGCGTTGCGGTCCCGGTCTTAACTCCTGCCTCATCCATGGTTCAGTCGTAGCGCTCGAAGATGATCTGTTTGCGATGCCAGCCATAGTTGGCCAGTTTCTCGCGTACGCCCGCCACCATGTTATTCAGGCCGCAGATGTAGGCGTGAATGTCGAACTTGAGTTCGGCCGGCGGAGTGGCCGGATCGAGCGCCGCCAGGGGAAGGCTGATGCCCAGCCGGGCGGCGCGCTTCTCCACGATGCGGGCGACGTGTTCCTGCACGTAACCGCGCAGGCCGTGCCAATGTTCGTCGGCGCGACTGAGCGTGGGGATGTAATGAAAGTTAGGCTTGCGGGCCGCGAGCGCTTCGAATTCGTCGCGATAGTAAAGCTCGCTCTCGTAGCGCGTGCCGTACACCATCCATATATCGCGGCCGTCGCTGCGGTCCGGTCCGTCTTCGGGGAAGAGCCACTGCGCGTAGGCGCGCATGGGAGCGATGCCGGTTCCGGTGGAGATGAAGATGGAGTCGGCAGCCGGCTGCTGGAGGACAAAGTGGCCGTGGGGACCATGCACCTTCACCGTTCCCCCCGGGGGCAGGTCAGTCAGGTCGGCGAGGTGATTGGAGAAGAAGCCGCCCTCCACCCGGTTGACGCACAGGTCAAAGCGGTTTCCGCTGGCGGCCGAAGCGATGGAATAGGCACGCGTCTGCTGCTTGCCCCGGGGATCGGTGGCCACCGTGGAGACGAACTGGCCGGCCACGAATGGGAAGCTCTCCAGCTCATCGATGACGAAATTGAAGTGGTAGCACTGGGCGACTTCGGAGATGCAGACTTTGCGTTCGAGACGCGCCGAATAAAGCTTGCGTTCCAATCAGACCCCTCGGCGAAACGAAATGAAGGCCCCGGGCGGGGCCTGTGGGAAGTATAAACGGGGCGCGCGGGCGACTTCGGGGTTGATCCTTGCCAGGTTGGCTTCCCTTCCCACCTTGGCGGCAAAAGGACCTCGCGAAGATGGGGCGCGTGGCATCGGTGGGCGCCCGCCTTCAGGGGATGAGCCGTGGCTGCGGATCGTCGGGAAGCGGGTCGATGAGACCCGGGTCGTCGTTCTTCACGTTGCCGACGGCGGGGCTGATTTTCCAGGCGGTCATCAGTTCGTCCGGAAATGGGCGGAGCAGGTCGATGGGCAGATAATGCGGCTCGGCGGGAGCCATCCAGCGCTCGTAGTCGGCGGCCCTGAGGATGACGGGCATGCGGTTGTGAAATGGCTCGAGCAGTTCATTGGGATCGGTGGTGATGACGGAGTAGGAGAACAGCGACTGGCCGGTTTTCTTGTCCTTCCATACGTCAAACAGGCCGGCGAGCGCGAACAGCGACTGGTCTTTCAGGGCGAAGGCGAAGGGCTGCTTGGTCTTCTTGTTGAGCGGCCGCCACTCGTAGAAACCGTCCGCCGGAATGAGGCAGCGGCGGCGCTTGAAAGCTTCACGGAACACGGGGCTGGTGGTGAGCGTTTCCGCCTTGGCGTTGATGGTGCTGTAGGCGACTTTGGCGTCAGTGGCCCAGTAGGGGACGAGGCCCCACCGCATCTGCAACAGTTCCCGTTCGAGGGTCTTGCGATTGAAGGCCACGATGGGCTGAAAGGTCTGCGGAGCGACGTTGTAGGAGGGCAGGACTTCGAAGCTGGTGGGCACGCCGGTGCGGAAGGCTTCGGCAATTTTCTGCTTATCGGAACGGCGATAGTAACGGCCACACATGATCCGATTCAGTTGTAGCAGGTTGCGCGAGGAGGGGGCGCACTCGCATACTACTTTGCGGACACCGGTCCGGTGCGGACACGGTCCGGTGCGGACACCGGGTCCGGTGCAAACACCCGTCCGGCCGTCACTTCCCGCTTTCCCAGGAGTTCGCTTGGCGATATCGAAGGTCTATCCGAGCGCGCACGCCGCATTGGAAGGCATCGTCGAAGACGGGATGACGATCGCCGTGGGCGGCTTCGGGCTGTGCGGCATTCCCGAGGCGCTGATCGCCGCGCTGCGCGATACCGGCAGGAAGAATCTGACCGTGGCCAGCAACAACGCGGGCGTGGACGGGTGGGGACTGGGACTGTTGCTGGAAACGCGGCAGATCCGCAAGATGATCTCCAGCTACGTGGGCGAGAACCGGGAGTTCGAGCGGCAGTTTTTGTCGGGCATGCTGGAGATCGAGTTTTGCCCGCAAGGCACGCTGGCGGAGAGAATGCGCGCGGGCGGCGCGGGGATTCCGGGGTTCTTCACGCGCACCGGCGTGGGTACGGCGGTGGCCGAAGGCAAGGAACATCGCGTGTTCGACGGCAAGACCTACATTCTGGAGCGGGGTATCCGCGCGGACCTCGCGCTGGTGAAAGCGTGGAAGGGCGATACGAGCGGAAACCTGATCTACAGAAAGACGGCGCGCAACTTCAATCCCCTGGCGGCGACGTGCGGGCGGATCACGGTGGCGGAAGTAGAGAACCTGGTGGAGACGGGCGAGCTCGATCCGGACCACGTGCATACGCCGGGAATCTACGTGCAGCGCATGGTGCAGAACGCCGGGGCGGAGAAGCGCATCGAGCAGCGGACGTTGCGAAAGGCATAGGGCAGCGATGGCATGGAATCGCGAACAGATGGCGCAGCGCGCCGCGCAGGAGCTCAAGGACGGTTTCTATGTGAACCTGGGGATCGGCATGCCGACACTGGTGGCGAATTATGTGCCGGCGGAAGTGCACGTGACGCTGCAGTCAGAAAACGGGCTCCTGGGCATCGGGCCGTTTCCCACGGAAGAGGAAGTGGATGCCGACCTGATCAATGCGGGCAAGCAGACGGTGACGACGCTGCCGGGAGCAAGTTTTTTCTCCAGCGCGGAATCGTTTGCGATGATTCGCGGCGGGCACATCAACCTTGCGATTCTGGGAGCGATGCAGGTGTCGGAGCGCGGCGACCTGGCCAACTGGATGATCCCCGGCAAGATGATCAAGGGCATGGGCGGAGCGATGGACCTTGTGGCCGGCGTGCAGCGAGTAGTGGTGCTGATGGAGCATACGGCCAAAGACGGGCAGGCGAAGATTCTGCGCGCGTGCACGCTGCCGCTGACCGGGGCGGGCGTCGTGAATCGCATCATTACCGATCTCTGCGCGCTGGATGTGACTGGCGACGGGCTGGAGCTGGTCGAGCTGGCCCCGGGTGTGAGCCGCGAAGAAGTGCAGGCGAAGACGGAAGCGCGCATCACAGGCTGACAGTCATTCAACCAGCACTTGTAGACGGAAGTCCCGTACTTCCTATATGGTCAGCCGCAGTTCTAAAACCACTCCAGGGAGAGAATGCATGGACACGCCATTCGTCGGTTCTGTCGTGCTCGTAGCCTTCAATTTCGCGCCCGTCGGTTGGGCATTCTGCAATGGTCAACTGCTGCCCATCAATGAATATACGGCCCTGTTTTCCCTGTTGGGAACCACCTATGGCGGCGACGGACAAACCAACTTCGCGCTGCCCAACCTGAATGCAGGTGCGCTGCAGTCCGGCCTCAACTACATCATTGCCTTGAACGGTATTTACCCTTCTCGTCCTTAGCGAAACCGTGGCTCCGAAGAGCCGAACCGCGGCTCCAAAGCCCGCGCCACGCGCGACTGTGTCTGTCGTCCCAGCTTCTCGCAGATAAATGCGCCGGCGGCGATCAGCGCGTCCAGATCGACCCCGGTGTCGATGCTCATGCCGTTCAGCATGTAGAGCAAATCTTCAGTCGCGACATTGCCGGCCGCGCCAGGCGCGTACGGACAGCCGCCCAGCCCGCTAACCGATGCATCGAAGACCTGGATGCCGGCCAGCAGCGCGGCGAAGATGTTGGCGAGGGCCTGGCCGTAGGTGTCGTGGAAGTGGCCGGCGAGTTTTCCCTCCGGGATGCGTTGCGCCACGGTCTCGATGAGTTTCGTGGTGCGGTTGGGAGTTCCGACCCCGATGGTGTCGCCGAGAGAGATTTCATAGCAGCCGCGGTCGAACAGCGCTGCAGCAACTTCAGCGACTTTTGCGGCGGGGATTTCGCCTTCGAAGGGGCAGCCGAGCGCGCAGGAAACGTAGCCGCGTACGCGGATGTTGGAAGCGGATGCGGCGGCGAATACGGGAGCGAAGCGTTCAACGCTCTCCGCTATGCTGCAGTTGATGTTGCGTTGCGAGAAGGTTTCGGAAGCGGCGGCGAAGACAGCGACTTCGGTCGCGCCCGCGTCAACGGCGTCTTCGAACCCACGCATGTTGGGGACCAGCACGGGGTAGGAGATGCCCTCGCCGCGAGGCAGCGCGCGCAGCACCTCGGCGTGATCGGCCATTTGCGGGACCCACTTCGGTGAGACAAACGCGGTAGCCTCGATGGTTTTCAGGCCGGTCTCGGCAAGGCGGCGGATGAATTCAATTTTGGTTGCGGTGGAGACGACCTGCTTCTCGTTCTGCAGTCCGTCGCGCGGCCCGACTTCCACGATGCGCACTGTTGCGGGGATGCCCATCTCAGGTCTCTTCCTCTTGCGCCGGCGCCTGGTCGCGATCGAAGTGGAGCAGCTCGGCGCCTTCGCTCACCTGGTCGCCGACCGCGAAGTGGAACGCTCCGACCTTGCCTGCCGCGGGGGCGTGGATGGTGCACTCCATTTTCATGGCTTCGAGAATCATCAGCGGGACGCCTCTCTCCACGCGCTCGCCGGGCTGGACGGATTGCGCAATAACCCGCCCGGGCATGGGCGCGCGCAGGCTGCTCTCGGTGTTGTGGCCTTCCGCGGCAACGGCGAGAGGGTCGATGTATGAGAAGACGCAGGTTTGCCAGCCGGTGAATACGAACAGGCGCCCGCGATCATCGATGACCGTGGCGGAAACGCGTTGCTGATCGATCACCGCATCGATCCTTCCCTGCTCGTGAATTTGGGCGCTGACGTTGTACGCCGCCTCCCCGATGGCGATGCGATACGCATTCGCGCCGAAGGCCACGGTGGCGCTCAGTTCACGATCGGGCTGGGTGAAATCCAGGCGCCGCGTGTAGCGTCCATTCAACCGCCATCCGTCGCGCGCGGCCCAGGGAGATGCTAGGCCGCCGGAACCGGGCGATTCGCCGCGGTCTCCGAGAATAATCTTGAGGACCGCGAAGATCAGCGCGGTATCGGAACACTCGGTGTGCCGGGGCCAGATCCAGTTCTTTTCGCGCTCGATCAATTCGGTATCGAGCCGGGCGTCGCGGAACGAAGGACTGGAGACCAGGCGATGCAGAAAATCAACATTGTTGGAGACGCCGACGATCTGATACTCAGAGAGCGCGGCGCTGAGCCGGCGTACGGCCAGTTCGCGGGTGTCGTCCCAGACGATCAGTTTCGCGATCATGGGATCGTAGAACGGAGTGATGGCGTCGCCCTGCTCCACACCCGTATCGATGCGCAGGTGGTCGGACGCGGCCGGGGCATGGAGATGAACAAGCTTGCCGATGGAGGGGAGAAAGTCGTTCTTGGGGTCTTCAGCGTAGATGCGGGCTTCGATGGCGTGGCCGCGCATCGCGAGTTCTTCCTGGCGGAACGGGAGAGGCTCTCCGGCGGCGACGCGCAACTGCCACTCGACGAGGTCGAGGCCGGTAATCATCTCGGTGACGGGATGTTCCACCTGCAGGCGCGTGTTCATCTCCATGAAGTAGAAGTTGCCATCGGGAGCGAAGAGGAATTCGACGGTTCCTGCGCCAACGTAGCCGACGGCGCGCGCGGCTTCGCGGGCGGCCTTTCCGAGTGCTTCGCGCTGGCCCGCGGTAATGAAGGGCGCGGGAGCTTCTTCAATGACTTTCTGATGGCGCCGCTGCACGGAGCAGTCGCGCTCAAATATGCTGATGATGTAGTTGATGGTGTCGGCGAAGACCTGCACTTCGACATGGCGGGGGGAGAGTACGAACTTCTCCAGGAGCACCGAATCGTCTCCGAAGGCCGCCGCGGCTTCGCGTTTGCAGGAAGCCAGCGCGGCCTGGAACTGGCCGGGCGAGTCGACGCGGCGCATGCCTTTGCCGCCGCCGCCCGCATTGGCCTTGATCATGACGGGGTAGCCGATGGCGTTGGCCTGTTGCTCCAGAAAGCCCGGATCCTGGTTGGCTCCGTCGTATCCGGGAGTGAGCGGCACCCCGGCTTGGCGCATATGTTCCTTGGCCGCGGCTTTCGATCCCATGGCGCGTATGGCGGCGGGCGGCGGCCCGATGAAGACGATGCCGGCGCGGGCGCACGCCTCGGCGAATTCCGGATTCTCCGACAAAAACCCATAACCGGGATGGACGGCCTGCGCCCGGGTCGCGATCGCGGCGTCGATGATGCGGTCGATGGCGAGATAGCTTTCGCGCGCCGGCGGCGGCCCGATACGCACCGCTACGTCGGCCATGCGCACATGACGGCTGTTGCGATCGGCGTCAGAGTAGATCGCGACGGTGCGAATTCCCATGCGCCGGCAGGTG
>DASXXV010000283.1:0-1918 GCA_036502905.1 Occallatibacter sp.
GGTCTCAGCCACGGCCTGGAAGAGAATGCTGTAGATTCTCCGAGCATTCTGTAGAGCCAGTCTGGCGATCTGCTGGGGCAGAGTAAAGACAACGTGTAAATACTCTACCGGCAATAACTCGGCTTCCCGATCGGCCAACCATTGGGCGCGGGCCGCGGCCTGACACTTTGGGCAGCTGCGATTTCGACACGAATTGTAAGAGATGGCGCAATGCCCGCAATCGTAATAGGGTGCGGCTACTTTAGCACGACGGCCAACCAAATTAAAATCAGTTGCTTAGGATGATTTGGTCTGCGGGTGGCTATGAGTTAGAGCCGGGATATCGGAATATCCCCGGTTTTTGAGGTCAATCGTGAGTTTGAGATTGGGCCAGTTTGGCCTGCTGCCGCAGGATTGTTTGGGAGAGTTTTTCGAGGCGCCTGAGCAGGACCTTCAGCTTTCGATACTGGAGGGCGGCGGCTCGATACAGGGGCACCGCTTCCGGCGAGAGCTTCACATTGACCGTTTTACCGTTGGCCTTATAGGTGATTTCGAAGTAGGGCCCGTGGCGCTTTGCGGGGTCTGAGGCACAGGCGCATTGGACTTTGCCGCACTTCATCATCCGCTTCAGTACTGTCCCTTTGCAGAAGTACTCCAATTGATCGAGATCTCGTTTGAGTTCATGGAAACGTTGCGTGTGGCGTTTCAGTTGGGCACTCGGTTCCGGGTTCCGGCTCGAAGTTCGGGGACGTGGCATTATTCTTACGGTAATAATACCGTAGGAATATGATAATCGCAACCGCAGTTTCGTCCCAGACCACCCCCGCCGCTGTCGAGTTCGCTTTGCTTCAGTCCTGGCTGGCATCCGGCAGCGCCCTGCAACTCTCCCTCCACGAGATTGAACGCCAGCAGCAGGCCAGAGGCCGCGAGGTGCAGCGCCTGCTTCTCCAGGCCCACTTGCAGCAGCGCGGCAATGGGGATCTGGGTCCCGTGCTATACCTCCGGCAGCAGGACGGCGAACTGCTCTACTCCCATCGGCGGCTGGGCACCCGCGCTCTCACCACCGTGTTTGGAACCGTCGAACTCGTCCGCATGGGCTACTCCCGCCCCGGTGCGCCCGGCATCTTTCCTCTGGACCGGGCGCTGACTCTGCCTGCCCGTTCGTTCTCCTACGAACTCCAGCGGCGCCTGGTCAAAGCCGCCGTGCAGAATCCTTTCCTCGATTCGGTCCACACCATAGCCGAGCTGACCGGCGTTTCCGTCTCCAAACGCAGTCTGGAGCAGATCCTGCCGGACGCGGCGCAGGACTTTGATGCGTTTTACCGACAGCGCTCGCCGGAGCCCGCCACCGGCACCATTCTGGTGGCCGCCGTCGATTGCAAGGGGATTCCCATGGTTAAGCCGCCCGGCGCGCAGCCCACACCGCGGTTGACGAAAGGTCAGAAGGCCAACAAGAAGCGCATGGCCACGGTCGCGGCGGTCTTCACTCGTACGCCTTGGGCGCGTACTCCACAGCAGGTCGTGGAAAGTTTGTTCCGCATCTCCCGCCCGACTCCGGAGGATGCGCCGGTGCCGCCGCGTCCGGAGAACAAACGAGTATGGGCCAGTCTGCTCAAGAGCAAGAATGCTGTCATTCAAGAGGTGGCCGAAGAGATGGCACGTCGTGATCCATTCGCATCCAAAACCCGAGTGGCCCTGACGGACGGCGAGCGAGCGCTACAGATTCGAATCGACCGGAAGCTGAGAGTCACCCTGATTCTAGACTTGATGCACGCTCTGGAGAAACTGTGGAAAGCCGCCTATGTCTTCCATGCCGAGGGTAGCCTGGAAGCCGAACTCTGGGTCCTTGACCGCACCTTGCGAATCCTGCTCGGTGATGTCGGCCAGGTCGTCAAGGGGATTCGTCAAAGTATCACCAAACGCGGCCTGTCCGGGGCCG
>DASXXV010000284.1:0-14466 GCA_036502905.1 Occallatibacter sp.
TTCGCGAACAAGAAAAATCCCGCCCTCGAAAGAGGGCGGGATCAAGCGGTGTAGAGCCGGTTAGGTGGTTACGCCTTCGCCGACGTCAGCGCGCCGAGGTCGGCGGCCATCTTCTCGGTCGTAAAGGCCTCGAAGAGGTCGCCTTCCTTGATGTCGCTGAAGCCGTTGATGCCGATGCCGCACTCCATGCCGTTGGTGACTTCGCGGGCATCATCCTTGAAGCGCTTGAGCGATCCGACCTTCCCCTTGAAGACCTGTTCGCCGTTGCGCATCACCTTGATCTCCGCGTCGCGCCGGATGACCCCATCCTGCACGCGGCAGCCGGCGATGGTACCCACCTTGGGAATACGGAAGACGTTGATGACTTCCGCACGTCCCACGTAGTTCTCCTTGAACGTGGGTTCGAGCAGGCCCATCATGGCCAGGTGCATTTCGTCCTGCAACTCGTAGATGATGGAGTGCAGGCGGATTTCCACGTTCTCCTGCTGCGCCAGTTCGGCCGCCTTGCGCTCGGGGCGCACATTGAAGCCGATGATGATGGCGTTGGAGGCGGTAGCCAGAAGCACGTCGCTCTCGGTGATGGAACCGACGCCGGAGTGAATGACCTTGACGCGCACCTTCTCGGTGGACATGCGGACCAGTGAATCGGCCAGCACTTCCACGGATCCGGTCACGTCTCCCTTGATGATGAGAGGCAGATCCTTGACCCCGGCCTGGCGGATCTGTTCGGCAAGTCCCTCCAGGGAGACGCGGGAACTCTTGGCCAATTGCGCCTCGCGCTCCTTCATCTTGCGGTATTGGGCGATGCCCTTGGCCTTGTCGCGGTCGGCAACCACCAGGAACGTATCCCCGGAGTCCGGCATGGCTTCGAGACCCAGCACTTCCACAGGGGTGGAGGGGCCGGCTTCCTCCAGCGGACGCCCGCGATCGTCGAACATCGCGCGCACCTTGCCGAACGTGTTCCCGACGATATAGCTGTCGTTGAGCTTGAGGGTGCCGTCCTGTACCAGCACGGTGGCCACCGCGCCGCGGCCTCGATCGAGCTTGGCTTCCAGCACCGAGCCCACCGCCTTGCGTCCCGGCGTGGCTTTGGGCGCCTTGATATCCGAAACCAGGCAGATCATCTCCAGCAGCAGGTCCAGGTTCTGGCGTTTCTTGGCAGAAACCTCCACAAACACGGTGCCCTCACTGCCGGCGGCCCATTCTTCCGGAACCAGGCCGCGATCGGCCAGCTGCTTCTTCACCCTCTCCGGGTTGGCGCCGGGTTTGTCCACCTTGTTGACGGCCACGATGATGGGTACTTCCGCGGCCTTGGCGTGGTCGATGGCTTCCAGCGTCTGCGGCATCACGCCATCATCGGCGGCCACCACGATGACGACGATATCCGTCACCTTGGCGCCGCGGGCGCGCATCCTGGTGAAGGCTTCGTGGCCGGGAGTGTCGAGGAACACGATCTCGCGTCCCGATGCCGGCGAGCCTTCCTTGGTGAAGCGGACCTTATAGGCGCCGATGTGCTGGGTAATGCCGCCGGCCTCGCCCGCTGCCACGTCGGTTTCGCGAATGGCATCGAGCAGCGACGTCTTGCCGTGGTCGACGTGGCCCATGACCGTGACTACCGGAGCACGGGGCACTTCGAGGTCATTGGCGTTGGGCGCCTCGAGCACTTCCTCGATGGCCTCGTTGGCCAGCTCTTCTTCGTAGCTGATGACGTTGGCAGCGGCGCCAAACTTGGCCGCCACATCCTTCACCATTTCAGCATCGAGAGACTGGTTCACGGTAACGAAGACGCCGCGCATCAGCAGGATTGCGATCAGGTCCTTGGCGCGAATTTCGAGCTTTTCCGCCAGGTCCTTGACGCTGATGCCTTCTGTCACCGTGATTTCGCGCGTGATCGGCAGGGGTTCCTGGGTGAAGTTGGCCGCGCCGCCAAAGCGCGGCGGCGGGACAAAGCCCTTCATCGGGCCTTCCTTGGTCTTGGGGTACTGCTGCCGGCCGCGGCCCCTGGGGGCTGAAGGACCGCGCGATGGGCGCGGTGCCTCACCCGTGGGCGGGGCGCCGCCGGGCGCAAACCCGCCGGGACGGGGACCAAAACCACCTCCCGGACGCGGTGCTCCGAAACCGGGCCGCTGGCCGAAGCCGGGCCGTGCTCCCGGAGCCCCACCGGGTCCGCCGGCGCCCTGGAATCCGGGCGTCGTACGGGTGGGGTGTTTGGGACGCGGACCCCCCGGGAAGCCTTGTCCTGGCACTCCGGGGGCGCGCTGGAATCCCTGGGCGCCGCCGGGTGCTCCGGCCGGCCGGCGATCGAAAATCGGACGGCCGCGTTGTATCCCTGTTCCTGTCGGTGCGGCCGCTCCCGGGGCTGCCGCAACCGCAGCGGGAACCACCGGGGCTTTGTACACCGGCCGCGGTCCGGTCTGGGGCATGACCACGCGGCGCGGCGGTGGGGCGGAAGGGGCAGCAGGTTCCGGGGGAGCTTCCGCGGCGGGCTTTTCCGCCATTGCGGCGGAGGCCGGAGCCGACTCTTCGACCGCAGGGCTGGCTTCAGTCGGTGCCGCGGGGGACGCCGGCGCGGGAGCGGCCGCTACAGTTTCGGGCACTGCAGGCGCGACCGGCGCGGGTGCCGCCGCTTCTACCGACGGAGCCACGGGAACGGGCGCCGGCGGTGCGGGAACAGCAGGCGCGGCGGCTGCGGCAACCGGGACAGGCGCCGCCGGAGCCTCGGCCTGTGGAGGCGCGGCAACCGGCCTGGACACTTCCATGGGACGCTGGTCCGCGGGACGCTGCTCCACCGGACGCTGCTCCACGGAACGCTGCTCCGCGGGACGCTGGTCCGCGGGACGCTGCTCCACTGGACGCGGGGGAGCTGCGGGAGACACCGGCGGCTTGACCACGGTCACGCTCTGCGGCGGCATTACGGCCACGGCAGGACGTGTCGGCGCGACAGCTCCCGCCGGAGCCTTCGCCACAACTGGCGCGGCGGGCGGCCGGGATGCAATCGCAGGCGTGGCGGGCGGCAGTATGATCCGCGGTTCCTGGCGCACTGGAGGCATGATTTTGCGGGGCTCGGGACGCGCCGGGGCCGTGGGCGGATGCGTCGTGGACGGATGCGTCGCGGAAGGATGCGCCGCGGGGGGATGCGCCGTGGGGGGATGCGCCGTGGGGGGATGCGCCACGGGCGGATGCGCCGCGGGCGGAGCCGCCGCTACCACCACCGGCGAAGCGGGTCTGGGGGGGGCCGCCTGCGTTGCCGGCGGTGTCGCCGGCCTGGCCGGCGCATGACTTCTTCGCGCCGCCAGTTCGTCTTCCTGCTTCTTGGCGAGAATCGCCTTCAGCGCATCGCCCGGCTTGGAGATATGCGACAGGTCGACCTTGGGCTGTAGCGTTTGCTGATTCCGCGAGGACGCGCCCGAGTGGCCGAAGGGCCGACTGGGGGAGTGGCCAAAGTGCGTGCGAACTCGATCGGCTTCGTCCCCCTCAAGCGAACTGGAGTGCGTCTTCGTCTCGGTTACGCCGAGTTCCGGAAGGACGTCGAGAATCGCGCGCGGTTTCACTTCCAGCTCGCGTGCGAGATCGTTAATTCGTACCTTGCTCATCCGCCTCTTTTCGATGTGTTGCTACCAAAAGCCTTAAGTGTTCATAGCCACCTCATGGCATTGGCCGCGTTCAAGTCCATTTTTATTTGCGGTTTCATCCAAAGTGCGACGCCTCCCGGCCCCGCACTTTCATGCCGCCTCATTCCGTCTTGCCTGTTTCTTCTGCCGAAGCCAGATCCTCTTCCCCGGCTTCCGCGCTTTCGTCTTCCGCCTGGCGGGCTTCTTCCAGCACCTCGGCCGAGTTCTCTTCCTCGGCTTCCTCGTTGGCGGCAGCCGCTTCGACCGCAGCCGCTTCGGCCGCAGCCGCTTGGGGAGTCTCGGATTCAGCCTCTCCAATCACGGTTTCTTCGCCGCCGGCTGCTTGTTCCGAACTTTCCGGTGCGCCCTCTTCGCCTTCTTCGAAGTGACCGAAGTAGTGGCGCACGGCCACGCTGATGCGCTCCACGGTCTTCTCGCCGATGCCCGGAATCTCCTCGAGCTGTTCCGGAGTCATGTCCGCCAGTGCTTCGACGGTGGTGATACCCGCCGCTACCAGCTTCTGGATGGTGGCGTCGCCCAGCTCCGTCACCTGCTCGATCGGGGTGCTCGGGCCGCCGGACAGCGCCTGCATCTGCTGTTCCACTTCCTGGCGCTTCTCTTCCTCGCTCTTGATGTCGATCTTCCAACCCAGCAGCTTGGCGGCCAGGCGCACGTTCTGGCCCTTTTTGCCGATAGCCAGTGAAAGCTGGGTGTCGTCCACAATCACTTCCAGCTGCTTCTCGCCCAGGTCGGTGATCGAAACGCGGCTGACCTTGGCGGGCTGCAGCGCCTTCTCGGCGAAGGTGGTAATTTCTTCGGAGAACTCGATGATGTCGATCTTCTCGCCGCGCAGCTCGCGGATGATGGATTGCACGCGCATGCCCTTCATGCCCACGCAGGCGCCTACCGGGTCCACATCCTTGTCGCGGCTCATCACCGCGATCTTGGTGCGCTCCCCGGCTTCGCGAGCAATGGCGCGAATCACCACCGTGCTGTCATAGATCTCCGGCACTTCCGACTGGAACAGGTTCGAGACCAGTTCGGGCGCCGCGCGGGATACGATCACCTGCGGACCCTTGGCCGCCCGGTCCACCTTCAGCAGCACCACCCGCACGCGCTCTCCCACGCTGAACTGTTCCAGGCGCGACTGCTCGCGCTTGGGGCAGCGGGCTTCGGCCTTGCCCAGATCGAAGATCACGTCCTGGCCTTCAATGCGCTTCACGGTGGCGTTCAGGACTTCCTTTTCGCGGTGCGCGTACTCCTGGAAAACGGTGTCGCGCTCCGCCTCGCGGACCTTCTGGAAAATCACCTGCTTGGCCAGCTGGGCGGCAATGCGCCCCAGCGGCGTGGTGTCGCGGTATAGCCGGATCTCGCTCCCGACCTCCACCCCGGGGGCCATTTCCTGCGCCTCCTCCAGGGTGATCTGGTTGACCTCGTCCTCGACCTCGTCGTCGCCGGCTACCACGGTCTTGTAAATATAGGCGGTGATCTCGCCGGTTTCCTTGTTCAGCTCGCCGCGCATGTTTTCCTGCGTCTTGTAGAACTTGCGCGTAGCCAAGGCGATAGCCTCCTCCACCGCCCCCACGACGATGGCGGGCTCGATGCCCTTTTCGCGGCTCAAAAGCTCGATACTCTGATACAAAGCGCTAGCCATGCTTGCTCTCTAATTTCTTCCGTTCGACCCGGCCTGGTTGCCGGTGGGTTGGTTTTGGGGGACGAGCCATTCAGTTACAAGGGCTGGACCGGCAGAGCTTCTGGTCCCTCTCTTGCCTGACCACTGCCGCTAAATCTCCGGAATCAACTGCGCCTTCTCAATATTGTTGAGCGCTATGTCGATGGTGCTGACGCCGGCCTTCCGGCTCTTGCTGTTTTGTTTGACCGCGCCCAGATCCAGCGTGATCCCGGGTGTCCCAGCTGCGGCTTCGTGCCCCGCTTGGGGTGCCCCAGGTTTCCGTTCTGAAACCGGGGAGGCAATTTGGGGTGCCGGAGATCTCTCTTCCGCAAGCCCCGAAGGCCTCTGTTCCGCAATCTGAACGCCCACCAGCCGTCCCTGCCAATGCCGGTTGTTGCGAACAGGCTCAAATGTCTGGACCTTGACCAGGCTGCCCGTAAACCTCTGAAAATCCTCCGCCTTGGTCAGTTTTCTATCCAAGCCCGGGGAACTGGCTTCCAACGTGTACTCGCCGCCGGCAATCAGGTCTTCCACGTCCAGCAACACGCCGAAATCCCGGCTGAATTCGGCGCAATCTTCATGTGTGATGCCCGAAAGCTGCGCCGGGCTTAACCTGCCCTCGACCAGCCGCTCCGGGAGGCCCTCCGCGCCGGCGGCGATTTCTGCTTTCAGCCGCTCCCGCGCCGGGGCATTCTTTTCCAGGTAAACGCGCAATACGCGTTCCTTCGCCGAGCCGGCAAATTCGACATCCACTACGTCCAGCCCGTGCGAGCCCGCCACGCGCTGGGCCGCCGCCCGAATTTCCTCCAGCCTGACTGCCATCTTCTCCAAACGCCGCAAATCGAGCGGCTTACCACCGCTCGACGGGCGACATTCGGGGCCGGAATCCGGGGCCAAAAGCCGTCTATGCTGCGGCGATTTTTGTGCGAAGAGTTCTCTCCAAATAAAAAGTGGGCTCTGAGCCCACTCATCTCCCCGCCAGCCGCGCTCCCCTCAAATCCTACATACCGGGGTTTTCCATGCTCACGGCACCTCAGGCGGACAAACTCGTTCGCTTAATTAGAATACGTCCAAACGCCACGAAATTCAACGGGGTCGGCAGAGTGCTGAACCCTGGGGCGTGGAGACGGACAACTCCCTCGCCATCGGGCGGCGTGGGCAAGGGGGGTCCCAGGTTTGCCGGATAGGTTTCCGGGATCGGCAAAGTGACTCCTTTGTAACCGGGCTCAAGGGATCCATGCGCGAACGCGCATCCCGCCGGAACGGAATGCGCGTCGGATTTAGTTCTGCGTCTGGTTTACATCCGCGTCGGGTTTACTTCGCGGAACTGACCATCGCTGAACTGATCATGTCGTCGACCTTGAAGAGATGAGCGGTGCTGTTGGGTCCTAGTTTCTCGAACTGCTGCAACGTGGTGCCGAGTTCCATGTCGGGATGCACCTTTTTCCAGCGGTTGTAGAACTCCGGATCCGGTTTATAGACCGCATCCCAGTTCGGATAGACATCCACGGTGACACCGTTGGTCTCGATGTCGTTGCCGCGCGGCGGCATCACCAATACGTTAAGGGACCATCCCCGGGTGAGTCCTTCCTTATCCAGTTGTTGCGCGAGCGGCTGCCAGATTTTCTTTTCATAGGCGGCCCAATCGTCCGGGTTGGGCGCCTTGAAGGTGTTAATGATCAGGTAGTCGCCCTTCTGCATCGACCCTTCAGAGACAACGTTTTGCCACATGGCACTGGAAACCAGGGTACTCACCGAGTCGCGGCGATTGGCGAACTCTTCCGCGGACATGGTGAAGCCGGCTTTTTTGAGGGCTGCCCCCAGTTCTTCCATCCCAAGGGGCTGCGGGGGTAGTCCGGGGTACATTGCAACCACGTAGAAATCGCAGGGATTTGCGTTGCCCGCGGGCGTTACCGCGCGTATGAGGGCCCATGAGCTCAGCCGGCCGGAATCGACCATGGCCTGGGCGTATTTGTGAAGATCGCCTTCCTGCCACTTGCGAAACTCAACGCCCTTTCCAGCGTTGATCTTGGCGCATTGCACCTGGTGGAAGCCGGTTGTCGGAGCTGGCTGACAGATCGAGGGAGTCGACATCGCCATCACAAGGGCGGCGCCGGCAAGCATGCAGAGAGCTTTCATGGATCCTCCAGGGAAATATGGACCTCCGGCTGCTGTTCGAACAGACATCGCAGAAATGTCCGTTGTGAGGTCGGGCACCACAATACAGCAAGGCCGAAGTTGAAGACAGGAAAATATTGCAGCGACCCGTTGGCCGCACGCGAAGGGGACCGAGGTTTTGAAGATCACCAGTGAATCAATGTGGGTGGAGAGCGTGACCGCAAACGCTCACCGCCAGAACCACGGCGCCCAGGCCCAGAACTTCGAAGCACAATCCGAATACCAAGGCGCGAAATGCGCCTGTGGGAAGAACGGTGAGGGGTGGAGGCACAATATGCAGCGGCGATCGATGCCCGCACATGGGGGGCATCTGGAGACATTTGGACATAGCGATCACCAAGACAACAAAGTCGTACAAAAAAGAAGTTTGCTTATGAATGTAGGAGGCTGAACGTTTATACCACCAGAAATGCACGCCTTCCAGGCACGGAGGTACTGTGCAGTTCCATGGGGATCGTCGCCGGGGAGGGCGCATCGGCCCAGAGGACACACCCACTCTGGTTCTGCCGTAAGGACGTTGTGGTACATTTTGCCTGCACGCCCCAACCACCTGTTTTGCTTCCCGTGCCGGCGGTCGGGATCTGTGTAATCGGCACCTCCGAGACGCGCGTGAACCCCAAGCCAGCCTCGCCCAACCGCGCAGTCGCATCCAGCCAGACGGCGCGCGTCATCAATCGGGAAATCATTCTGCAGACCATCCACCTGCGCCAGCCCGTCAGCCGCGCGGACCTGGCGCGGCTCACCGGCCTGCAGGCCAGCACCGTCTCGCTCATCATCGAGCAGCTCATCCAGGAAGGCTGGGTCTCTCCGGGAACCCTGGGCCGCCTGCCCCGCGGACGGCGGCCCACCTTCGTCACCTTGAACGACAAGCATGTCGCCCTGGCCATCGATCTGCGCCCCTCAAAGGCCAACCTGGCGATCATCGACATCAACGGCAAAATCCTGCGCCGCGAAACCATCGAATTCGCGGTCCAGGACGCATCCACCCGCGATGGCAGGCGAACCATCGCCGCCGTTGCCCGCGCCGCCGCCCCGATGAAGGCCATGTTCCGCGGCCGCCTGATCGGCAGCGTGGGCGTGAGCGTCTCCGGGCGCGTCGACCAGGACGCCCACAAACTGGTGTTCGCGCCGCACGCTCCCTGGGGCCAGCCCGACCTCGAAATGGAGTTCGAGAAAAGCCTCAAGGCCGCCATTGTGATGGAAAATGCGGCCAATGCCAGCCTCTTCGCGGAACGCTGGTTCGGCAAGCTGGGCGACAGCCCTAACATGCTCGCGGTGTCCGTGTCCGACGGCATCGGCGCCGGTATCCTGCTCGACGGGCGCCTGGTGCGCGGCCGCGAGGGCATGGCCGGCGAGTTCGGCCACATGCCCTTCGAGAACTCCGGCCCGGTGTGCGGCTGCGGAAATGTCGGCTGCTGGGAGAATTTCGCTTCCAACCGCGCCGCATTGCGCTATTACCACGAGCTTGGTCCGGGGCGCGAACTGTCTTCGTTCCATCAACTGCTGGAGCTGGGCCTCGCCGGCGATATCCGCGCCTTGCGGGCTATCGAAAAAATGGCCGCCAACCTGGCTCGCGGGCTCGCCATCCTGGTCGCCGGGCTGGCCCCCGAGGTGGTTCTCATCGTGGGCGACTGCACCGTTCTTTGGCCCCGCATCAGCCCGCTGATTGAAAGCGAGCTCATCGCCAAATCGTTTACTTCGCGTATCCCGCGTTTGGTCCCGGCCATGGACGGCGATGCGGCCCGGCTGCGCGGCGCGGCCGCGCTGGCGCTCTATAAAACCATTTTCCGGCACGCCGCCTTCGAGCCACTCGAGCAGAACCATTCGCGCCCGCCCGCATGACTTGCCCACCGGCCGCGGCCCGGGTGTACGATTTAGTTCGAGTCCCGAAGTTGTTCTTTCCCGCTGCTCCGGGCCGGCGATTCAACTTCTCGATTCAACTGTTCGATTTGACCTTTTAAGGTGCCAACGATGAGCGATCATTCCTCAGCCCGGCGCAATTTCCTCAAACAGGCTAGCTGGATGGGTTCCGTGGCGATGATGAGCGGCCTGCCGGCCTTCGGCGGCGAAGCCCGGCCGGTGATTGAAGACGCCGTGGTGCCCCAGCAGCCCGAGGAAGCAGCCCGGGATCACATCAAGTTCTCCGTCTGCGGCATAAGTCACGACCATATTTACGGCATGGTCGGCGCCATCCAGCGCGGCGGGGGCGAGCTGGTCTCTGCATGGGGCGGCGAACCAGACAAGCTGGCCGTGTTCACAAAGCGCTTCCCCAACGTGAAGATGGTCAAGAGCCAGGACGAGATCCTGAACGACCCCTCCACCCAGCTGGTTCTCAGTTCGCAGATCGCCAATGAGCGCGCGCCCCTCGGCGTCGAGGTGATGAAGCATGGCAAGGACTACCTCTCCGACAAGCCGGGCATCACCACCCTGGAACAACTGGCGGAAGTCCGCCGCACCATCGCCGAGACAAAACGCATTTACGCCATCATGTACAGCGAGCGCCTGGAGGTGAAAGCTGCCGTCTATGCGGGCGAGCTCATCAAGCAGGGCGCCATCGGCAAGGTGATCCAGACCATCAACATCGCGCCCCACCAGATCTTTCAGCATCAGGGCGATGCGGGCGGAGGCGGCGGCCGCCCCGACTGGTTCTGGAAGCCCGAACAGTACGGCGGCATCCTCTGCGACATCGGCTCGCACCAGGTGGACCAGTTCCTCTTCTTTACCGGGTCGAAGCAGGCCGAGGTGGTCGAGTCGCAGATCGCCAACGTGCGCCACCCCGATCACCCCCAGTTCCAGGACTTCGGCGACATGGTTCTGCGCGGCGACCGCGGCCTCGGCTATGTGCGCCTGGATTGGTTCACCCCGGACGGCCTCGGCACCTGGGGCGACGGGCGGCTATTCATCCTCGGCACCGACGGCTACATGGAAGCCCGCAAATACACCGATGTGGCGGTGAAGAGGCAGGGCAACAACCTCTTTGTGGTGGACCAGAAGGAAGCGCGCTACATCGACTGCAACAACATGCCTCTCCCCTTCGGTCCGCAATTCGTCTCCGACATCGTGAACCGCACCCACGTGGCGCAGGATCAGGATGAATGCCTGCTGGCCGCGGAACTCTCAATCAAAGCCCAGAAGAACGCGAAACTAGTAACCCTGAAGGACTGAAAAGCTTTGCGTGTTGCGTCAGGGTACGGCTTGAGCCGTGCCGCAGATTGATAACAGAGTCCAATGAGGGTCAAAACCATCCCTCGGCGGCTAAAGCCGCACTCATTCTGAGCCGTTTGTAGGACGAGTAAACTCGTGCCCCTTCAAAACAGCGACTTTTTCAGCAGCCCGGGGCACGACTTTGAAGGGTACGGGCTTCAGCCCGTGCGTTAAACCAAGCAGAATGATCAGGGCTTTAGCTCCTGAGGGAAGTTGAACCAACTCGGCTCGATCAGAATCATGGGGATCACAATGAGCAGCAAATCGAAGCACCCATCCCGCCGCAAATTCCTGAAAGCCACTGCCGCCGCCACCGCCGCGCTGGGTTTTCCCGCCATCGTCCCCGCGTCCGTCTTCGGCCAATACGCCCCCAGCAAGCGCATCAACGTGGGCGCCATCGGCGCGGGCCGCATCTCCCGCGGACACGACCTGCCCGGCATATGGCAGTACGACCACGCCCGCGTCATGGCCGTCTGCGATCTAGACGCCCACCGCGTGGAAGAAGGCAAAAAGCTGATCAACGGCTACTACGAGAAGAAAACCGGCAAGCCCTGCGACGGTGTCACCGGCTACGCGAATTACCACGACCTGCTGGCCAACAAGGACATCGACGCCGTGGTCGTCAGCACCCCCGATCACTGGCACGCGCTCATCGCCATCGACGCAGTGCGCGCCGGCAAGGACGTCTACCTGCAGAAGCCCGCTTCACTCACCATCGCGGAAGGCCGCGCCATGAGCAACGCCGTCGAGGCCACCGGCCGCATCCTGCAGATCGGCAGCCAGCAGCGCTCCACCGTCCAGTTCCGCTACGCTGCCGAGCTGGTGCGCAATGGCCGCATCGGCGAGCTGCAGCGCGTCGAAATCGGCCTGCCCGGCGATCCTCCGGGAGGCGACAAGACTCCCATGCCCGTCCCCGCCGGCTTCGATTACGACATGTGGCTGGGCGAAACGCCCTCCGTCTACTACACCGTCGACCGCGTCCATCCGCCGCAGGGATACGATCGCCCCGGCTGGCTGCGCTGCCGCCAGTTCGGCGCCGGCATGATCACCGGATGGGGCGCGCACCACATCGACAGCGCCCACTGGGCCATGGATACCGAGTACACCGGCCCCATTGAAGTCTGGGGCGAAGCGCAATTCCCCCATGAAGGCTTGTGGGACGTGCACGGCCCGTTCAAGACCGAAGCCAAGTACGCCAACGGCGTGCACATGACGGTCAGCGGCGATTTCGCCAACGGCATCAAGTTCTACGGCAGCAAGGGCTGGATCTTCGTTTCGCGCGGCAACGAGCAGGTGACCAAAAGCGATCCCGTCGCCAAGCTGAACGACGCCACCGCGCTCGCCGCCAGCGATCCCGGGATTATCAAATCCGTCATCGGGCCCGACGAAATCCATCTGTATGAAAGCAAGGAGCAGCACGGCAACTGGCTCGACTGCATCCTCTCCCGCAAGCAGCCTATCTCGCCGGCTGAAATGGGCCACCGCGCCTGCACCACCTGCCTCATCCATGACATGGCCATGGTTCTCAAGCGCAAGCTCTACTGGGACCCGGTCATGGAGCGCTTCAAGAACGACGAGCAAGCCAACAGCATGCTTTCGCGGCCGCAACGCGCACCGTATGTCCTGGCCTAGGGCCTGTTAACACTACTGGGATGGCAGCGACGGGAGCCAGTTTTTTCCCAGTTCTAGGAGAGAGGAGTGAACTGTAGCCGGTTACTGGAGCGACGAGCGACAACGAAATGGGGAAAACTGGCCCCGTCCCTTCGGGTTGCGGCGTAAATCGGGCCATACTTCGTTGCCGTCCTTGGCGGTGGACCCGCCACAGCCGTCGTCCTCCGCCTCGTCTGGCCCCATTTTCGCTCGCAACGCTGTTCACCCCAGTAGTGTTAACAGGCCCTAGGAGGGAAACCATGAACCGACGCAACGTGATCGCAGGGCTGGCCGCGCTGCCCGCTGTTCTTACCGCCGTTCCCGCACCGGCTGCCGACGACCAGCACGTAATGGGCCCCACCGTTTTCAACTGGAACGACATGGTGCCCCGCAAGACCGCCACCGGCGAAGTGCGCTCCCTCTGCAAGTCACCCACCGCCACCGTCGATCAACTGGAAATGCACGTGACCACGCTCAACCCCGGCATGGAGTCGCATCCTCCACACCGGCACGTGAACGAAGAGCTCATCATTCTTCGCGAAGGGCAATGTGAAACTCTGTCCGATGGCAAGTGGGTCAAGATCGGCCCCGGCTCCGTGGTCTTCAACGCGTCGAACAGCCTGCACGGGTTCCGCAACGTCGGCACCACCCCCGCCACCTATCACGTCATCAACTGGAGCCCTAATAAGGACCAGGCTGCGAAATCCTCGTAGTCGCACCTCCGCGCCGTGCCCCATCCTTGCGACTTTTTTGGCGCAAGGGTGGGAGACCACAAAAGCCGTGGTTTTCGCCTTCTGGACTCCCGCATCCAATAAGGTGTATCTTCTTCCCGGAGCGTGACATGCGCCATTTCCGCTTTCCCCGTTCGAGTCCGATCCCTCCCGCTTTTCTTGAACCACGTCATGCGGCCGCGTCGCGATAAGCCTCCCCGGCAAGCACAACTCTTAAGGAGAAGCGTGTGAAAGGGCTGAACTTTGAACTGGGCGAGTCCATCGCGCTGCTGCGGGAGACCGTGCGCCGCTTCGCCGCAGAGGAAATCGCGCCCATAGCCGCCCAGGTTGATCGCGACAACCACTCCCCCCGCGACATCTGGCCCAAGCTCGGCGAACTGGGCCTGCTCGGCATCACCGTGGATGAAGACTACGGCGGCGCCGACCTCGGCTATCTCGCCCACGTCATCGCCATGGAGGAAATCTCGCGCGCCTCGGCGTCGATCGGGCTGTCCTACGGCGCTCACTCCAACCTCTGCGTGAACCAGCTAGCCAAGCACGGCACCCAGGCGCAAAAGCGCAAGTACCTTCCCGGCCTGGTCAGCGGCAAGCACGTGGGCGCGCTGGCCATGTCCGAGACCGAGGCCGGCTCCGACGTGATCGGCATGCGCCTCCGCGCCGAGAAGCGGGACGGCGTCTACATCCTCAATGGCAGCAAGATGTGGATCACCAACGGGCCCGAAGCCGACACGCTGATCGTCTATGCCAAAACCGATTCCACGGCGGCCTCGCGCGGCATCACCGCCTTCATCGTGGAGAAAGGATTCGAAGGTTTCACCACCGCCCAGAAGCTCGACAAGCTGGGCATGCGCGGCTCCAATACCTGCGAGCTGGTCTTCCGCGACTGCCCCGTTCCCGAAGAAAACGTGCTGGGCCGCGTGAATGGCGGCGCGCGCGTGCTGATGTCGGGACTCGATTACGAGCGCCTCGTCCTCTCGGGCGGCCCCCTCGGCATCATGGCCGCGTGCCTCGACGTGGTGGTGCCTTACGTCCACGAGCGCAAGCAGTTCGGCAAAGCCATCGGCGAGTTTCAGCTGATGCAGGGCAAGCTGGCCGATATGTACGTTGCGTTCAATGCCTGCCGGGCATACGTCTATGCCGTTGCGCAGGCCTGCGATCGCGGCGAGCCGGTGCGCAAGGATGCGGCCGGCGTCATTCTGTATTCTGCCGAGAAGGCCACGTGGATGGCCGGCCAGGCCATACAGGCCCTCGGCGGCAATGGCTACATCAACGACCACCCCACCGGCCGGCTGTGGCGCGACGCCAAATTGTACGAGATCGGCGCAGGCACCTCCGAAATTCGCCGTATGCTCATCGGCCGGGAGCTGTTCAAGGAAACCAGTGATTAGTGTTTTGTCGGGGGCGAGTCAGCTTTTGTGGT
>DASXXV010000285.1:0-24073 GCA_036502905.1 Occallatibacter sp.
GGCCTGGTAATGGGAGTAGCCGTGCCAGTCGCTGTCAATGTAGTAATTAGTAAAGTTCTTGAACGGCAGCCGTGATGGGTTGTCGCATGGCGGCGTCTTCCGATTGATGTAGGTTCCCGATGCATCCTGCTGCTGACAGAATGCCACGCTGTCGGCCGGAATGGTGAAAGGTTGAGCGATGTTCCGCCGGTCGAGGAAGTGGACGCCGTGCGTTCCAATGTAGTTCACCTCGAGAGTGGTGTTTCTCATCACTTCGCGCTGCACTCCTGCTGTCCAGGACTGAACGTAGGGATTCAGCGGGTTAGGAGACTCGATCACTGCCAGGAACGTCAGGGTGCTGGCGGGGAACGGCGCCAGGTTAGCATATGACGGGAACATATTGTTGGTCAGCTTGGGCGCCACCGGATTGGTGGCTGGGTTCAGGCTGTTGCGAACACTGTAGGGGTAAATGTCGCCAGAGTCGTCGATCTCGCGGCCTTCTGCGGAATCGAAGAAGATGCCGTACCCGCCGCGGAAGACGGTCTTGGGTGTTAGACGGTAGGTAACTCCGAGCCTGGGCGCAAAGGGTGTCTTCGGGCCGTCATGCGGGACCTTTCCGCAGTAGCGCAGGATCGGTCCGCTCGTGGCGTCGCCGCCGGGCGCGACTGCGGGCGATGTTGATGACAGCGTCTTATCGGCATAGCACAGCCCGCCATTTGCGTTTTGGAGGTCGCGCCACATGAAGTGGTTGTGCGCTTCGTACGCGGCGGCGCGATAATCCCAGCGAAGACCGATGTCAACCGTCAGCTTCTGGTTGACCTTCCAGTTATCCATCACGTAGGGCGCGAAGTAGCCGAAAACGTGGTCCTGGGGGTTGCCGGCGGTGTTGGCGGGGGTAAACTGGCTGGCGCCGGGTACGAAGCCGCCTACACCACTGTAATAGCCCAGCAGCATGTCGGCCACTGCGTTGCCCGTACCGCAAAGGCTGACAGGGGCAGACCCGTTCACCGAAACCGGGGCGTTCGCGCAATTGGTGTTGTTGCTCTGAATCAGGGAGCCGCTAAAGCCCCAGTCGCCGTAGAAGTCGTCGGCCAGGTTGCGGATCAGGTGCCACTTACGGTAGTCGATCCCAAATCCGATGGTGTGCCGTCCCTTGATCCAGCTGGCGGAATCGGCGATCTCCCAGGTGGGCCCGTCGGATCCGGAATAGGAGTTGACCGAACCGCCGCCGCTCCCAAACTGCGACAAGCCCACGTTGGGCCAGGTCTGCTGCAGTGCGCTGAACTTGGTGAACGTGCCGGTGAGTCCCAGCGCGGAAACGGCGTCCGGCGTAATCTCCGGGCCGCCCTGCGGTGCATTGGCGCTCAGTTTGCCATAGCGGAAGTTGTTCACCATGGACTGCCCGAAGTTGATGGTGTGCGATATCGCCCAACTGGATTGTTTCTGAATGTAGATCTCGTAACCGTGAATGAGGTCGTTGGAGTTGTACGATCCTTGGTTCGTGTAGTTGGCATCCGTGTAGCGGAAGAAGGCCGAGCCGAATTTACCCAGGTTCTGGTCCCCGCGGTACGTCTGCTGGTTCTGGTGCAATGGAAATCCGACGTTCTGGAAAAAATTGGGCGTGCCTTCCGGTGAGTTGGGAATGGTGGGAGCCCGCCAGAAGCCGTTTTTAACCGCAACCTGGCCAACGTTGCCGGTCTGCCGGCCAGACGGAATTACATTCCCCGGGAACGGCTGCCCGGTGAGCGGATCCACCGGCATGCAGTTGTAACCATGCTTCAGCAGCGTGTTGCAATCAGCCGTGCCGTATGCGGGAAGCAGCCCGCCAGGCAGGCCGAAGTTCGGCAGAGCCTGGTACTGCTCGGCGGAGAAGTCACCCGTCAGGAGGGCTGGGTTGGGCATCGTCGTTTGTTCTTGAACGCCGTTGGTGATGCGCCAGCCTTCGTAGTTGGCCATCCAGAAGCTCTTGTTCCGACCGTCATACACGTGGGGGATGTAGATCGGTCCGCCGGCCACGAAACCGAACTGGTTCTGATGTAGCGGCGGATTTGCGGTCGCCGTCTTATTGATGAAGTTGGTGGCCGTCGGGAACGGCCTTGCATCAAAACCATTTTCACGGTTGAACCAGAACACTGAGCCGTGCAGCGTATTTGTACCGCCCTTGCTCACGATGTTCACCTGCGCCGCGCTGAAGCCAAGATCGGCGGGATAAGTTCCGCTGGAGACCTTGAACTCCTGGATCGCATCCTGCGACAGGATTACTGCCGGCGTCACAAGTGCCGCATCGGTATTGACCAGGCCGTCGAGCGTGTAGTTGTTGCCCTCGGGCCGGCCGCCGTTGACGCTGATGGCGTTTCCTTGTCCCTGGCGCATGGTGCCCTGTTCGCCCCCCACCGTCACCGCACCCGCGCCCACCAGCAGCAGTTGGATGAAATTCCGGCCGTTAAGTGGGAGCTCTTCCACCTGCTGTTGGCTGACCAGGTTGGCAAGTTCGGCGCTGTCCGTATTCAGCGTTACTGCCTGCGCCGACGCTTCGACCGTCTCTGTAACGGCGCCCGGCTTGAGTGCGGCATCGACACGTTGCCTCTGGTTCACGGTGAGCACAATACCGGTGGTAACGAATTTTTGGAAGCCCGCCGCTTCTACGGTGACCTTGTACGGACCGGGGTTCAGTGATGGCGCGTTGAAATCACCAGCCGAACTGGTCTCTGTTCTGAAGTCGGTATTGGTGGATGTGTTCGTCACCGTGACCTTTGCGTTTGCGACTATGGCGCCCGACGAGTCGGTCACCGTGCCCAGGATCGTCCCGGTTGCTCCCGCTTGCGCGAACAGTCTTCCGGTCAGCATCACCAGGACAGCGAAATACAGAGCTATACGAAGGGATCGCATCTCCTGAACCTCCTCCAATTGCATTGCTAATGCGGGTCTTGCACTGTTTTAGGTGCTGGCTCTCTCCACGTCCCCCCCGCCGTTCGAAAGAAAACCGGGATGAGCCTGTCCAGATGCACAGCGACGCTAGCGGCGTCCATGAACTGTTGTCAAGTAGAATTTTGTTTCTCATTTGAAAAATGTGTTGGGCTGCCGGCGGGAGTTCAGCCGTAGCAGAATTCCCGTTCCAATGAGCTATTTGTCCGCGGTTTTCATTCCAGCGGTCCACCCGAAGGGACCTGATTCCGCGCCCCGTGCCAGAGCGCGCGCCCCATGCCGGCGCGCCTTGCGTGCTTCTCATTCCATTCGCGTTATTGTGATTGTCGTGGGGGCTGGAGTTCGGATAAAAATAAGTTGCATTAGACAAATGCACCGCGCTTGCGCTAGGATGCGGAACCCAACAGGCAATTCAGGTCCACGGGAGGTCCAAACAAGCACCGATCCAGCCTCCGGCGCCTCCCACCGGCGGGCATCAAGTTCGAGCCCGGTCAACCGGCATTATCGGATACTGTGAATGCAGGGAACAGCAAGATGTATGCAATTATTCAGTGAATCCTCAGGTTGCGCGTTCACGCTGATCGGGCGAAGGCAGATCGATTGAAATGGGGAACAATGAATCAAACAGGAAATAACATGAAATCAGAATCAGCTCTCCATGAATTCGCTTTTCAGGCTCTCGACTCCTTTCAAATCGAGATCCCCTCATGGGGGTTCGCCAATACCGGCACGCGCTTTGGCAAGTTCCTGCAGTCCGCCGCCGCCTCCACCCTGGAGGAAAAATTCAGCGACGCCGGCCAGGTGCATAAATTGACAGGGGTCACGCCCACCCTCGCTTTGCACGTCCTGTGGGACCTCCCCAACGGCGTCAAGGACACGGAAACCGTGCGCGGCCTCGAATCCCGCTACGGTGTGGCGGCCGGATCCATCAATCCCAACCTGTTCCAGGACCAGGAATACAAGTTCGGTTCGCTGTGCAATCCGTCGACGGAGATTCGCGAGCGGGCCGTCGCCCACATGATCGAGTCGGTGGCCATCGCGCGCAAGTTGGGCTCCCGCGATATCTCGCTGTGGCTACCCGACGGCTCCAACTATCCCGGCACCCAGAGCATCCGCCGGCGGGTAGAGTGGCTGGAGGATGCCCTGCGGCGGACCCACGACGCCCTCGGCCCGAACCAGCGCCTCCTCGTCGAGTACAAGCCGTTTGAGCCCGCCTTCTATCACACCGACATCGCCGACTGGGGCATGTCGGCTCACCTCTCCCGCGCCGCGGGACCGCAGGCGCGCGTGCTGGTCGATACCGGCCACCACTATGCGACCCAGAATATCGAGCAGATCGTCGCATGGCTCCTCCACGTCGATCTCCTCGGCGGATTCCATTTCAACGACCGTCGCTATGCCGACGACGATCTTACCCTGGGTTCCATCGACCCTTACCAGATCTTCAGGATCTTCCACGAGATTCACCTCTCCGGTAGCGAGGCCCTCCAGCAAATCGCCTTCATGATCGATCAAAGCCACAATCTCAAGGGAAAGATGGAAGCCATGGTGCAGACCGTTTGCGCCGGACAGGAATTGTGGCTGAAAGCGGCCCTCGTGGATCGCGGCCCACTCGCGGACCTGCAGGACAAGTGCGAACTCGTGGCGGCCGAAGAACTGTTCCGCGGAGCCTTCTGGCTCGATGTGCGGCCGCTGGTAAAGGAATGGCGCCGCGCCCGCGGATTGCCCGAAAATCCGCTTGCCGCGCTGGCCGAAAGCGGGTACGTGCAGCGCATCAGCGCCGAGCGTGGCAGCAGGCTGGCAACCACGGTCACTTCGTATGCCTAAAGGCGGGCGCCCCACCTTTCGCGGACTCGTTTGTCCCGTTTGGTGGGGCGTTCCAGGATCTTTCGGGCCCCTCGGACCCAGGCGTTTACAAAAGCCCTTTTTTCGCTCCGGTCTGTGCTTCCCCGTGACCTTTCCATGGGCACGGTAACATTTCGGCGAATCTTACCTCTGGTCTTGCATTAGGATGGTACAGTCCGACCAAATCGGCGCGATGGCCATCGCACGGAGGAACGGCAGGTTGACCAAACCGAAGATCAAACGGCTCTACCTGATCCCGATTCTCTCCAAGGCGCTGGATGTTCTGGAACTGCTGGATCAGACCAAAGGCCCCATTGCGCTCGAGGACGTCTACCAGCAGACCAACATTTCCAAAACCAGCGTCTATCGCATCCTCAAAACCCTGGTTCACCGCGGATACGTCGCCCAGGGGCAAAGCGGGCAATATCGCCTCGTCTCGCGTCCCCGCCGCCTGCGCTTCGGATTTGCGGCGCAGAGCGCGGAAATGCCCTTTTCCGTTGCCGTGGCCAACAGCATCGGCGCCGCCGCCGCAGCCGCCGGCGTCGAACTGATGCAACTCGACAATCGCTACGATCCGGACGTCGCCATCAAGAATGCGGAGGAGTTTGTACGCCAGCGGGTCGACCTGGTTCTCGAATTCCAGGTGGAGGAGCACGTGGCTCCCCACGTGGCCCACATCTTCAAAAAGGCCGACATTCCCCTGGTAGCTATCGATGTGCCGCACCCCAACGCGACCTACTTCGGCGTCGACAATTTCGAGGTCGGCTACGAAGCCGGTGTGCTGCTGGCGCAGTACGCCATGGCCAAGTGGAAGGGCAAGGTGGATTGGGTCCTCGGGATTGGGTTCTCCGAGGCCGGCAGTTTTGTGCAAAGCCGCATCGCCGGCGCCTTCGAAGGCATTCGCGAGCGTCTCGACCAGATTCCGGCTGCCAGTTTCCTGCGCCTGGAAGGCCGCGGCATGCGCCAGCCCAGCTTCGTAGCGGTTTCCGAATTCCTGCGCAATCACCGCAAGGGGCAGCGCATCCTGGTGGCGGCATCCACCGACTCCAGCGCCCTCGGTGTCCTGGACGCGGCCCGCCAGTCCGGACGCGAACAGGATTTCGCCATCGCCGGCCAGGACTGCATCCCCGAGGTGCTGGACGAACTGCGCAAGGGATCAAGCGCCATCATCGGCTCCATTTCCCACGGCGCTGAAACGTACGGCCCCCGCCTTATTCAACTGGGGATCGCACTGCTCCGCGGCCACATCGTTCCCCCCTATAACTACGTGCGCCATCACGTGGTAACCGACGAATCCCTGGTCTCCAACGAGGGCCGCCTCGTATCCGCATAGCCTCTTCTCGTGCCTGCCCTCAGCAACCAACTTCCGTGCCCGGGTGCCCCAGGTCTCGATTCCGAAATCTGGGTGGGATTCTTCACGGATGAATGGCCAGGTAATTCCCGTATCCCACGACTACCGTGGAACCGATCAGCGTCAGCAGGGTTAAAAACACCAGCGCCTTTGTGCGCACGCTCACGCCGCGCCATTCCTTCAACGCAACTCCCCACAGAGTGCTGAAGATCATGATGCTCGCCATGTGCAGCGTCCAGCTCGAAAACCGGTAGCGGCCCATCTGCGTCTCGCCCATGGTGTAGAAGAAGAACTGCATGTACCAGGTGGCGCCGGCCAGCGCCGAAAACAGGTAGTTCCACGTCAACGACGGAGCGTGGTGCGCGCGCGCCTTGTACTCCAGCGCCATCTCGGTGGAAGCCGCATCCGTGGGGTTTTCGAGGGGCGGATGCTCGCCCTCGGCGCGGTTTGCCGCCCCGGGCGGAATACGGAAATACTCGCCGTAGCTGCGGTTCTGCATGTTCAGGATCATGCACCACACGAAATTGGTGGTGAACCCGCCCGCCAGCACCACCACCAGCACCGGCAGGCCTTGCCACATGGTGCTGGTGCCGTGCTCCAGGGTCAGGGCCTTGATGGGATTGCCCGCGTCCAGCCCGAAGGCGAAGCAGGAACTCATGATTCCGCAGAACGTCGCCACCCCCAGTCCCAGCTTCAAATTGAATTCCTTGATGCTGGCCCGCTTTTGTTCGTGCGAGAGTTCGCTCTCCTTCGAGATGCCGGCCGCGCCCGCAAATACAATGCCCAGCACGCAGATTCCCACCCCGGCAAGAATGAACATTCCCGAGCGCTGGGTGAGCAACTGCCGGAATTGCCCATGAAAGATGGGCGGAACCAGGGTGCCGAAGACTGCCGTGTACCCCAGCGCCGTGGCCATCCCCAGCGAAAGGCCCAGGTACCGCATCGTAAGCCCAAACGTGAGCCCGCCCAGCCCCCACAGAACACCGAAGACATAGGCCCACACCAGCGCCGATGAAGGCGAACCATGCAGCACGGAAAGCAGATCACGCGTCAGAAGCCCGGCCAGCAACCACGGCATCACGATCCAGCTCACAATGCCGCCCGCCAGCCAGTACGTCTCCCACGACCACCCGCGCACCTGCCGGTAGGGTACGTAGAAACTTGCCGAGGCGAGCCCGCCCAGCCAGTGAAGAAACACTCCCAGTAACGGATTCGCGCCCAAGCTTTACTCTCCCCACCTGCGGGTGCATGACCTCAGAAACAACTTCCGTGCCCCATCCTCGCGCTTGTTTCTGGCGCGAGGGTAGGAGAACTCAAACCTCCCCAGAAGTATCGGCCGGAATACAAAAAAGGCCGCCATCTCACAGACACCCTTTGTCTCTGAGATGGAGGTCGGAGACCTGAGAAAGCAAGAATGACCTACTACTGCGGTTCCACGTCGAACGTGTAACTCCCTGCCGGTACCTCGAATCCTTCTTGCCCATCGCGAGTGGCCGCTTTCAACTGCCGGTTTTCGTTCAACGCTACCCCGTCCAGCTTGTACTTCGCCGCATCCGGCCCCAGCCACCCGGTCGTGTTTGCGGGGATGTTCACATGCCACGTCGCCGCCTTGCCCTGCATCGTCCAGTCGGAATGAATTGCGCCATAGGACGATTCGTAATCGAACGCGATCGATCCCAGCCGCGCGTCGAACACAGGATGCAATACGACGGTGTGGAATCCAGCATCCAGCGGCGTTGCGTCGATTCCGGCCGCGTAGCGATACATCCAGTCGGCCACCGCGCCATACGCGTAATGGTTGTACGAATTCATGCTGGGATCGTCTTTCATCTGGTCGCCGTTCCAGCGTTCCCACATGGTCGTCGCCCCATGCTCCACCAGGTACCCCCACGACGGGTACTGCGTGTTGAGCAACAGCTTGTATGCGAGCGCCGCCTGTCCGGCCTTGGTCAGTTCCTCCAACAGGTACGGCGTGCCCAGAAATCCGGTCGCGAGCAGCCCATGGTTGTCATCGATCTTCTTCACCAGTTTCTGTACCGCGGCCGCCCGCAGTTTCTCCGGCAGCAGGTTCATGTGCAGCGCCAGCACATAGCCGGTCTGCGTGTCGCCGCCCTTGCTCTTGGCGTTGGGATTGTTGATCTGCCCGAATGGCGAGGGTGTGTTGTCGGCCCCCGCTATGAATCCATCCTCGTGCACGAAGGTCTTCTGGAATGCGTCGCGAATTTTCCCAAACAGCTCCTTGTAATGCTGCTCGTCGGGAGAATCCGAAATGGCATGCGCCATCTGTTGCATCAGCGTGACGTCGTAGGCCCAGTAGGCGGTCGCCACCAGCACCTGGTCCGTCTTGCCTTCCGGCGAGAGCCAGTCGCCGAAAGGCGTTCCCGACAGCTTCTTCCACAAGCCGTCAGGGTTGGCTTCTTCAATGGCCGCCAGGTATTTCTGCATTCCCTCCCAGTTCTGCTCGATGATGCTGGTGTCCCCCGTCTGCAGCCACGACGTCCAGGGAATGATCACGCCAGCATCGCTCCATCCCGCGCCTGAACCGGAAGCGCTCTGCACCGTGCCCGGCGCATAGATACCGTAGATCGGGGTGCCTGCCTGGGTGCCCCGCATGTCCGCGGAGTACTTGCGCGAAAACGGGGCGAGGTCCATGTTGTACGTAGCCGTGCGCCAGAACACCTGCGCATCGGCCATCCAGCCCAGGCGCTCGTCCCGCTGCGGGCAATCCGTGGGCACGCCGACGAAGTTCGACCGCTGTCCCCAAACAATGTTGCTCCACAGTTTGTCGATCATCGTGCTGCCGGTCTTGAGCTTCGCGTCGAAGGGCGCATCCGTGTGGATGACGGCCACGGTCATGGCGTCCTTGCCCGGCCTCGCAGGCAACCCCGTGATCTCTGCGTATCGGAACCCGTGGAACGTGAACTGGGGCGTGAAGTCCTCGATCCCGCGCCCCGCCAAGATGAAGTGGTCGGTGACCTTGGCGGTGCGCAGGTTATCGGTGTACAGCGTACCGTCGTCGTTCAGGATTTCCGCGAAGCGCAGCTTCACAATGGTTCCTTCGGGACCATGCAGCCGCACGTGCTCTACACCCGCCAGGTTTTGCCCGAAGTCGAACACATAGACGCCGCGTTTGGGCTCCGAAACCGATTTCGCGGTAACAGTTCTCTCCACGCGAATGGGCTGGAAGTCCTGCGCCTGGATCCGGATCGGCTTGGGTTCGAACACCGCCGCTCCATTCCACTTGCCCCCCACGAACGCCGCCGTAGCCCACCCCGGCTGCATCATCCGGGCATCCTGGGTTTCGCCGTCATAAAGCTCTGTGCTGACGATGTGCGAAGGAGCCGCCTGCCAATCCGCGCCGGTCTTGATCCACTCGATGCTGCCGTCCGTGTGCTCGATCATCAACTGCGCGCGCAGAGCCGGCGGCGTGTCGCCGTAGTTGTTCGGCTGCTGGAACCACTCCAGCGGCGTCGAATACCAGCCCGGGGCGAGCAGCGCTCCGATCGCGTTCTTGCCCGGTACCAGCATTGCGGTCACGTCGTACGTCTGATACACCACCCGTTCGCGGTAGTCGGTCCACCCCGGCGCCAGTACATCCTCGCTCACGCGCTTGCCGTTCAGAAACATCTCGTACGTGCCCAGCGCAGTGGAGTAAAGTCGCGCCGATTTGATGCCCTTGCCCACCGTGAATGTCTGGCGCAGCGCCTTCACGGAATCGGGAATCCACGGATGCCCCAGTGGCGCATCGCCAACCCCCGCCTTGGTCTCATACTCCACGGCGTTCTTCCACTGCGCATCGTCGAAGTTCGTGGCGCGCCAGTCGCCCGCGGGATGGATCGCGGTCTTCCACCCGGGGCCGCTGGCAAACGTCGCATTCGTGCCGTCTCCGTACTCGACGTACAGCGTCGCGTTCAACGGCGGTGCATCGTCCGTCGCCATGCCGTTGGGATTCACCACGTAGTGAACGCAGTCGAGAGCGACCGTGTTGGCGCCTTTCGCCAACTGCTTGCCCACGGCCGCGCTTACATATTTTTTCCACGGCATCTGCTTGTAGGGAGGCAGCGGATCGGCCAGCAGTACCTGTACCCCATTTACCCAGGCCGACACCGTGTCCTGGCAGGTGGCGTATAACGTCGCGCTGCGCACCGCCTTATCGATCGCAGCCATGCCCCGGTAGGCAAAGTGCTGCTCCGCGGCCTTCTCGGTCGCTAGTTGCTTGAACTCGGGGTTGGCAATCCATTGCGCATTGGCCTGGCGGACTGCGGCTTCTTCCGCCGTCTCAAAGCCGATCCATGGAGCATTCCAGGCATCCTGGATCAGCAGCCCCGTTTCCCACCACGTCATCTCGCTGGGCGGATACTCCTTGCCCGCCGCATCCCACACCTTTACCCGCCAGTAATAGCGCTTGCCCGTCGAAAGCGTCGGGCCGTGGTAGGCCACGTTCATGGACTGTGCTCCGTCTATGCGCCCGCTCGACCAGATGTCGGCCTTCGCCTTGAGCCCGGCGGCGCTGGAAGCTACATCCACCTGGTACGCAGTCTGAAGCGCCCCCTGCGCCGGGTCGCGCAGTTGCCACGAGAAACGCGGAGCGGGATCATCGATGCCCAGCGGCGTGCGCAGATTATCGACCCGCAATTCCACTGCTCCGCGCGCAGGCGGAGCCTGGCTCAACAATGGTAACGACACGGCCGCGAGCACAAAATTCCACAACAATCCGCGCATAAACTTTCCGCTCATGGTTTCCTCGATCTGATGCCAACATCCTAGACCATCGCCCTCACCGGCCGCGGTGTGTGCGAAGCACCCGCGTCAAATTGCGAGCGGACACTTCCGCTTCCCTGGTTATCCGCAGCCCTGTGGAGCGCAGGGGCGCTCTCCACGGGGTTCGAGAATCTGCGGTTCGGGAGCGCGGCCTTGCGCCTCTTCTATGGTGCGACCGTCGCGCTCCTCCACACCGTGACCGGTCCCAGCAACCCCGATTCGAGCAACGGCGAGTCGGCCTTGAACGGCCGGAAATCCGTCCAGGTGTAGGTCTTCGTCGCGCCCGGCTGCAGGTCGCCAATCATGCGGTTGGGCCACAGGTTCGTCACCTTCACGCTGATCTGGTTTGTTCCCGGCTTCAGCGCCGACGTCACATCCACCCGGAACGGCGGCTTCCAGAGAATTCCGCCCACGGCTTTCCCGTTCACTTCCACTTCGGCCATTTCTTTCACCGTGCCGAGATCGAGCATTACTTTCGCGCCGGGCTTGAACCAGTCCTTCGGGGCATCGATTTGCTGGCGGTACGTGGCCGTACCGGAGAAATACTTCACGCCCGCATCGCTGCTCTGCGTCCACGAGATCAGCGACGGGAAATCGGCCTGCGGCGGGGCGCCCAGGTTCGGTGGAAACGCCACCTTCCAGTCCCCATCCACAGAGCCCAGCTTTGCCAGCTGCGGCTCCGGCATCGTGCGTGACGGCGCCGCCCCTGCCCCGTCGAACACCACGAACACCGATCCCTGTGCATCGAAGTGCAGCGGCACCACGGTGTGTCCCTGCTCTGTGGTGTAGCTCACCGCCTCCGTTTCGCCGCTATCGGGATGCCACAGCCGCGGCGTCTTGCCTGCAACACGGAATGTGGCCTTCACATCGAAGCCGTGATGCTTCTCCGTCGCTACAAAGTAGATCTCGCGATCGCCGTCGCGCCGATGGATGAAGATCAGGTCCTCATCCGAGTCACCCAACGGCAGCGGATACGCCACCTCCTGCCCAATATTCTCCGGCGCGCTCCACGAGAAATCCGGAGCGTGGTTTTCCGCAGCCAGCACATCCTCGACGCCCTTGCCCGAATACACTTTGCCTTTGCCGCAGCCATGCCCGGATGCGGATTCGTCGCCCGTTCCCCAAAGGTCTGTCGCCAGCTTTTCGATCTCTGCCTTGGCGTTCGGCCCGTCGGCGAGGCTCGGCGAGCCTTCCGGCTTCGGCCCCAGCAACACCGCGCCCTCATCTACCAGCGAATGGATGCTGCGCAGCAAGGGCAACGAAAGCACATGCAGATCCGCCGGCATCACCAGCAGCCGGTATTCCATGCCGCTCGCCAGGCGCAGCTTGCCGGGCGTTGCCGTGGCCCCGTGCAGCAGCACATCCGCGTTCACAAAATCGAAGTCATAGTGCGGAGGCAGCGCGGGATCGTGCTTCTTCCAGAACGGCACCGTGGCCGGCGCATCTTCTCCGTAGAAATACGCCACGTCGCTCACCGGCTTGCCTTGCTGCAGCAAGAAAGAGCACCGCGCCAGGTAGGTGTTCCACGCCACCGCCTGTTCGGCCCAGGTGATGTTGCGCGTGTAGTCCTGTCCGAATGGTCCCAGCGTCATGCCCGGCCGGTGCTTGTCGTCCACAAACGGCTGAAGGTCGCTGGTGTGAAAAACAATGCGGTTGATGCCGCGCGCGAAGTCCTCGTCCGCCAGCGATTTCAGATAGAACGGGCTCTGGCCCCAGGGCGTAACATTGGGCCTCGTGGTGAACGACTCCGTGGCTGAGATCGGCTTGCCGTAAATGTGAGCCGCCGACGAAGCCTCCCGAACGTCCGCAGCATACGTAGGCGGATTTTTTTGATCCGGCTGCGGCGTCCAGAACTCGCCCATGGGAATCGTCACCTGCCCTTTGTTTAGCAGGCCGTCGCCCGTCGCAGGCATGCTGGTTCCCATGGCTTCCGCATACAGCCCCACTCCGAACTTGGCGAAATACCTGGTTGCCAGCCCATAATGGTTTTCGGCCAGCATGTCGGCCTGCGTGCGTCTCAAGTCCCATAGGAACGCTTCCGATTGCGCCCGGCTGCCGACGATTCTTCCCGTCAACACCGGCAGGTACTTCGTCATCGCGTAGCCGCGCCTCCGCGCGAACTCCGGCATCATGTCTTCGGTCCAGTTTTCCTGGCCCGCTTCCCAGCTATCCATCAGGAAATAGCGGAAGCTCTTGCCGAAGTACGGTCCCGCCGCGCCGGAAATCATTTTGACGTACTCCTCCACGTACGCCTGCACGTCCTTCGCGCTCAACTTGTCCACTTCCAGGCCTGTTGCGGCGGGCGTCGCCGGATGATTCACCTCTCCGGTAAGCGAATAGCCCAGCCGCAGCACCATCCATTTGCCCGCAGGCGCATCCCAGTCCAGCGTGCCGTCGGGACGCATTTTTCCCGTGAGATCGATTGCTTTGTCAGGATCGATGGCCTCGCCGGGTCCTACTTCGGCGCCCTGCGGATCGGTGCCGGGCGCAATGATGCCGAAGTCCGCCTTGTCTTCCCAGCGATTCACGCGCGGTTCCGTCAGTAATTCGACTTCCGAAAGCCGCACCGGCGGGGGCCACGCGGCGCCGGCCGGCAGAGGGCGCAGAGGATCGCGCTGCGGCGCAACGAAGTAAACGCGGTAGTAGCGCGCCTTCACCGGCTCGACAGAGTAGGTACGCACCGGGAAGTTGACCGAATTCGCTCCCTCCGGCCCGGGCAATTTCGCCAGCGGCCGCCAGCTTTGCCCGTCATCGCTGGCTTCGATGCGCCCCGAGGGGAGCGCGGGACCGCTGAACTGTACGGCCGCGGCTGCTCCCAGTTGAACGGCCTGCACCCGCACCGGCTCCGGATAGGCGAACTGCACCCATGCACTATTGTCTTCACCGTACGGGATCCGCACGAATTTCGCATAAGAGCCATCCGTCAATGTCGCGCCGTCAATGGTTCCGCAACTGCACGTCACCTCCGGTTTCTGCGCCGTTGTTGCGGCCTCATCCGCCGGTGCAGGGAACGCGATCACCGCGGCATCCTCATACAATTCCGGCGTCGGCGACCTCTGTGGTTCGGGTGGCTGGGGCTTGGCGTCCGGCAGCGTCAAATCGGGATGCATTTCCCGCGGGGGCGCCGGGACCAGGTCCTGGAATTTGCCCACCGTCGCCGGCGGCCTGGGCAGGGCTCCATTGAACCGCTTGCCGCCTTCCACAACCGTTTCGCTCCAGGCGTACTTCTTCATTCCCTGTTCGGGCTTGACCCATGGACCCGCGGTCTCGCTCCACCCGCCGGATGCGGCCATCGACATCTCCAGGTGCAGTCGATCGGCTTCGGCAGCCGCGTGGCGCCATGCCGACTTCCACTCCGGCGACATCCAGATGACCGGCTTGTCCACGAACAGCGGCGCGCCCATATCGCCATCGAACATCTGCATGCCCGCGATGCCCACGCGATGCATCCACTCCAGGTCCGCGGTGATACCCGGCTCGGTCACGTTGCCGCTCATCCAGTGCCACCATGCGCGCGGCTTGGCGCTGTCGGGAGGATTTCGGAACTGCTGTTCCAGTGACGAGGACCCGGACTGCGCGACCGCCAGTGCGCTCATCGCCGCGATCGCCACGGTTGCCGGAAAAACCCATACCCATTGCATTCTTTTCATCAGCCACCCCGTATGTTGGGAAGTGAGAAACGGGCGAACGTGCGGACCGTGCTCCCCGAAAAGGAAACAATTTACAGATTGAAAACCTTAAGAAATGCGCATAGGGGTTGTCAAAGGGCGGGTCGGGAGGGGGGCGTCCGGGTCGGCGTTCAGGAAACGAAAATCCGGCCGCGGCAAGGAATTACCGCGGACTCGGACACAAAGCTCAGGCCGCTTGTCGCGCCGTTCGGGCGAGGGGTGGCTTTATTTCCATTCCCACATTTTGGAGACCGTGGAGCCGGAAGGGTCAACGTCATATTCGAAGGCAATGCATGCGTTGTTCAGGCGAGCGAGCTTTTGCGAAGTGGTGCGAAAGAAGAGCATGCCGCGGTAGCTCACGGAGCCGCCGGGGCCGAATTTGCCCACACCCGTTCCCGTCCATGTGGCTGCTTCTCCCTCGGCCGTCATTTCCATTCCCTTACCATCGCCGTGCAGAGATCCATCTGCATGGATGACCGATGTGTATGTGCCGAGGCCATTGACGGCAACGCCGCATAACGTGCCGCTGTCTTCAAACGAGACTTCCGCCGTCGGGGGATCAGTACTGATAACCCGCCTGACGAGCCTTTTGCCGGTGGTGATGCCTACTTGTTCTCCGAGCACGAAATGAACCTCCTGTTTGATCGCGGTCCGAGTTGCGAGCCTTGCGGTGGGCAAGATATACGCCGGGAGACGTGTACGCGTCGAGTATTATTACAAAGAATTTTTTCGAGAATCAGTTACATCGAATGGCGCGAAAATCCAATGAGCGCTATTTCTAGTGTCCTGAGTCTGAAGTTCGCGTAATCAGCGGGCTGAATTACAGATGACGATTCGGAAAGTGAACGCCGCCGCATCCGGCGCACTTGGCGGCACTTTGATATGTAGACCATCGTCACTCGTCGTCCAATTCGCATCACCCTCCGCTCCCAGCAGCCGCACCGAACAGACCTCGCCCGGCAGATATGGATTCCCCCGATACAGCGATCGCAGCCGCAGTTCGCCGCCGGCGGGCCGGCCCAACGCAATTGCGTACAGTGCGCCTCCATTCGTCGTATACCGAATGTCCTCCGCCGTGTACTCCTGCCGGTCAGTATCGAGTGCGGAACTCGTCACCTTCGTCGGACCCTCGCCGAACACCAGCCACGGCCGCGAACCATAGATGGCTTCGCCGTTGGTCTTCAGCCACGCTCCCATCCGCAGCAGAATCGTGCGCGCCTCCTCCGGAATGGTGCCGTCCGACTTGGGCCCTACATTCAGAAGCAGGTTGCCGTTCTTGCTCACCACATCCACCAGCTCGCCGATCAGCGATTTCGCCGTGCGATACTCATCGTTCTCCACGTATCCCCAGGAATGAATGCTGACCGATGTATCCGTCTCCCATGGCAGCAGGCGGATCGCGTCCAGCTTCCCTCTTTCAACATCCAGTACCGCCGCGTTCTCGGGGAAGTCATTCATCTTGTACGTGAGCACCACGCCCTGCTTCCGGCGCGCGGCCTGGTTGTAGTAATACGCCGCGAAGCGCTTCAAATAAGGCTGAAATGCAGGCTGGCCGATCCACCAGTCGAAATAAAAAAAATCGGGATGGTACTTGTCCACGATCTCGGTTGAGCGCGCCAGCCAATCGTCCATGTAGGCCGCATCCGGCGCCAGCCATTTTTCCAGGTGGTTCGGGTCCGGCTCCTTGGCGGGATCCTCGCCGGGCAGCGACTCAGGCTTGGCCGGACGATACAGGATCGAGTAGCGCGGGTCC
The DNA here is from genome assembly GCA_036502905.1 of Occallatibacter sp. Classification (GTDB taxonomy): domain Bacteria; phylum Acidobacteriota; class Terriglobia; order Terriglobales; family Acidobacteriaceae; genus Telmatobacter. The sequence continues at coordinate 16,283 of DASXXV010000285.1, forward strand.
TGCACATCGGAATCGAATCTCATGCCGCCGTCATACCACCACCAGTGCTCGGCACGGTGCGACGAAGCTCCGAAATGCAGTCCTCGCTTGCGCACCGCTGCGGCCAGTTCTCCCACCACGTCGCGCTTCGGCCCCATCTTTGCCGCATTCCACGGATCCACGTTGGAGTCGTACATCGCGAACCCGTCGCAGTGCTCCGCCACCGGAACCACGTAGCGCGCGCCGGCGCGGGCAAAGAGGTCTACCCACCCATCCGGATCGAAATGCTCGGCGCGAAAGAGAGGAATGAAATCCTTGTAGCCGAATTTCGATTGCGGCCCGTACGTCTCCACGTGATGTTTGAACGCGCGGCCGCCTTCGATGTACATATTGCGCGGATACCATTCGCTGTCGAAGGCGGGAACGGAAAAGACGCCCCAGTGAATGAAGATTCCGAACTTAGCGTCCCGATACCACTCGGGTACGCGATAGGCGCCCAACGAATCCCAGTCTGCCTTGAAGGGGCCGGAGGGCGCCTGCTCGACATGCGCCAGTTGCTTCCGGACGGCCTCAGTCGCTGGTGGCTGCGCCGTTCCATAAGCGGCCGCCCACATCGCCAACGCCAAGGCCAGGATGACTGGAACGAATCCAAGTGGGAGCCGGGTGCCCCTGGTCTTGATTCTCAGACCTGGGTTGCGATCGATGCCGCGATCCGTTGCGTGCTTTTGCCAAAGACTCTTCATGGCTTTTCCGACGGATTGGATGCGGTACTGGCCGGAGCCAAGGGCCAGCTCCACTTTTGCTTCTTTCATTTTGCGGCTGATCACGCCTGGTGCGTTGCTCAGGGGGCCTCCGTCGATTTTCATATCGCCGGTCGAAGATGTCATCAAATCCACCGTAGCCCTCTCATTGGCCGGAATGGTGAATTCGTACTCCGTCTGCCCCGGGCCGCTTCGCCAGTTGCTCTCCACCGACCCCCATGCCGATTCATAACGCGTTCGCTGCCCCTCTGCGACAGAGAAAAACATCGTGCGGGCGATTACGGCGCCCAACCTGCGTAAATTCACGGCGGGAGTCACGCCACGGTCATATATCAGAGGGGCGAAGCATGGCAAACCGGGCCCCCTGCGCTCATGTCCCAATCTTTTCAAGGTGGTCATTCGGAATGGGCACTTGCGCGATGGAAAGAAGGTGCTATGATCGTTTGTTGCTATTTTGATCAAGGAATGGAGCACGAGACTGCAGTTAGCTCGCCACGTGGGATTCATTGCGCGAATGGCGTCCAAATTTGCACACCCCGTGTAGAATCGTTGCGACATGGCAGATAACGGCCTCAGTCTTCGTTCCGAGCGGATCGTCAAGTTCCTTCTTCGCACCGGCACCGCAACCATTGAAGAAATCCTGGCGGTCGCCGGCTCCTCAGCCCCCAGCATTCGTCGCGATCTCGCCCGCCTCGAAAACCGTGGCCTGATCCGCCGCACCCATGGCGGCGCCACCCTCGTTGAACCTCTGCTCTACGAGCCGTTCCGCTATGACAGTTCCTTCCTGGCGCGTGAACAGCGCTACGCCGAAGAAAAACGGCGCATCGGCCTGGCGGCCGCGGAACTGGTAAAGGAAAGCGAAACGGTTGGACTCACCGCCGGCACCACCACCACCCACGTCGGCCGCAGCCTGCGTCACCGCGAAAAGATCAAGGTCATCACCAACGCCATCAATATTGGTATGGAACTCTGCAATCAACCGGGCATTCGCACTTATATGACTGGGGGAGTCATTCCCTGGGCATGGTCGTTTTCGCTCACCGGCAACGCCGCGCTCGAGTTCCTCGACGACGTCTACATGGACAAGGTGTTCCTCAGCGTAACCGGCATTGACGCGGAACGCGGGGTCACATCACTGGAAGCGGACGAAGCGCTGGTTTACCGCAAGATGGTGAAACAGGCCAAAGAAGTCATCGTGGTCGCCGATTCCAGCAAACTGGGTAAGGTCGGTCCGGCCTTGATCTGCCCGCTCAACGAAGTGCATGTCTTAATCACAAATACCGGCGCAAGCAACGATCTGCTGGCCGCGTTTGAGCGCCAGGGAATCCGCATCGTTCGTGCCTGAGATCCGGTTGTGATCTGAATCATCGATCGGTGCAGTACCGCCCTATTCAATCATCGTTACGTTCCTTTCATTCTCGCAGCCTGACTAAAAAAGCCCTGAAATATCCCCTCTATCCAACACAAAATAAGATGCTTCCAGTGTATTTACTGGGGGAGTATCCGGTTATTGCTCGTTATGAGCGCGCACTCAATTCAATCATCCGTGATCATTTAGTCCACAAACGTTCATTTTTTACTTGTAATCGTAGACGAACCGTCCTATTGTTGCTCTCAACGAGTTTTTGACCTGCCTTTCAACTGCAATTCATCCGTCCGCTCCTATAGCGAAGCCGAATCGCAGCTTGAAAGGGAAACCGGAAACAGTTTCTCCCCAGAGTTTTCTTGCTGCACGAAATCAGTACCCGCATCGGGTCCTGATTGGGATCGACCTCGTGAGTTCCGATGGCTCGGCCAATCCGCTAGCTTCGATTCGCTGTCCTGATCGGACCTTTTCGGAAGTGACGGTCGTGGCAAGGTCCTTCCGGTGGAACACCAACCCTCTCAGACCCGAATCGAAGTCGGGGTCTCCGCGAGATCTTGGTTCGCGGGGTGACACAGATTCACATAGAAAGGTGCAATGGCCATGACTGACGCAAACCGGGTTTCCAAGCTCCGGCGTTTCCAAAATGGAATGGACCGGGTGGTCGAAGGCTCTGCCCCAAAGGGACCTCGACCGCTCTTTTGGTTCATGACAATCCTGTTGTTGTTGTGCCCCCTGGCAGTACGCGCACAGCAACTCACCGCAACTCTCAGCGGCGTGGTGACGGACACCAGTGGCGCTGTAATTCCCAACGCCACCGTCACCATCACGCAAACCACAACCAACGCGGTCCGAGCCGTGCAGTCCGACGAATCCGGCAACTATGTCGTCACCAGCCTGCCCGCCGGCACCTATACGGTGAGCGTTTCCTCCAAGGGCTTTGAGAGCTACCTCGCCAAGAACGTCGTCATGAACGTCGCCGAAAAGCGGGGTCTCAATATTCAGCTCAAGGCCGGCGCCACCACCACCACTGTCACCGTGGAAGCCGCGGCCGTCGCCCTGGACACCGAGTCAAGCGCCCAGGCGGGCACCATCTCCGGCGTGCAGATTCGCGAGCTTGAGCTCGCCGGGCGCAACTTCCAGCAACTCGTCAGCCTCCAGCCCGGCGTCGTCAGCCAGATGGGCGATGAGTCCAGCGCCGGCAACACCGCCCTGTCCGTGAACGGCGCCCGCACCAACGCCAATAACTGGACCATCGACGGCTCCGACATCAACGACTCCGGTTCCAACGGCACCGTCATCAATGCGCCCAACGTCGACGCCATTCAGGAGTTCACCCTGGCGCGCGGCAACTACGATGCCGGCTACGGACGCTCCGGCGGCGGCCAGGTGGTAGTAGCCACCAAATCGGGCACCAGCGCATTCCATGGCGACGCCTACGAGTTCGTGCGTAACACCGCCATGGACGCCAACGAGTGGTTCAATAAGCGTACCCAGGCGATAAACGGCGATCCCAACAAGAATCCCGTCAACCACCACAACGTCTATGGCTACACCATCGGTGGCCCAGTCTATATTCCCAGGGTCTACAACGTAGACAAGAAAAAGACCTTCTTCTTCTGGGCCGAGGAATGGCGCAAGATCAGCTCCCCCGGCGGCGACAGCTTGCCCGCGGCGTCCCAGGACATGCTGAACGGCGTCGTTTCCGGCAAGTTCACCAACGCCCCAGCCGGCTGCACCACATACGATGCCGCTAGCGACACAACCACCATCTCTCCCAGCTGCTACAGCGCCAATTCCAAGGTCTATTTGACCAATGTATTCGACAAGTACCCGGCCAATAACGGCTCCCAATACACCTTCTCTTACTCCAACAAGAACAACTTCCGCGACGACATCGTTCGCGTCGACCACTACTTCAGCGACAAGGTCCACTTCTACGCCCGCTACCTGAACGACGACATGCCGGTGGGCGCTCCCGAGGGCCTCTGGGCGGGCGGCAACTATCCGGGCCTCGTCGACACTCTCGTCAACTCGCCCGGCAAGAACGCGGTGGGCAACCTGACCTGGGCCATCAATCCCAGGGTCGTCAACGAATTCGAATTTGCGTATTCGCAGGGCACTTACTACTCGGCGATCAAAAGCGGCCAGTTCGCCACGTCCTCTGCGATCAATGGCCAGCTCACCAACCAGTGGGCGCCTGATCCTTACGGCAAGGTACCCGGGGTGGCCATCACCGGCGTTTTTGGGTTCGACGCCGGCTCGGCTCCATGGAACGAGCGCAACCTCGACCGCACCTACTTCGACAATCTCTCCTACAACTTCGGCAGGCACACCCTCCGCACCGGCTTCCAGATCCAGCAGATGATCAAGACCGAGAACGCGGTGAACGGCGAGCCCAGGTTCAACTTCAATTCCTGGGGCGACTTCCTCGTCGGCAATGTCAAGACCTTCAACCAGACCCTCCCCGACATCATCCCGGACCTGCACTTCATCAACACCGAGGTTTATGTCCAGGACGACTGGAAGGTCAGCCAGCGCCTCACCCTCAACCTCGGCGTGCGCTGGAGCCGCCTGCCCTCGGTGACCGACGTAAAGAACACGCTGTCGAACTTCGATCCCAACTTATACAGCGCGCTAAAGGCGCCCAAGATCGATCCTGCCACCGGCGAGTTCGTGCCTGGCCAATCGGTGAATGGCTTCCCGCTGCAGCCGTCCACCTACACCAACGGCATCATCTTCCCCAAGGGCACCGCATGCGCCAATGCGCAGGCCATCTCGCCCCTGGTTTCGTGCTCGCCGTTCGGTGCCTACGTCAACCCCAACTACAACACCAACTTTGCTCCTCGTATCGGTTTTGCGTATAGTTTCGGCGGCAGCGGCAAGATGGTCGCGCGTGGCGGGTTCGGCATCTTCTATGACCGCCTGCTCAACGGTATCTGGGAGCAGAATGCCTTCGTCAATCCGCCCCTGGCGCAAGGCACAACCATCAACAACGGCGCCTTTGACAATATCAGGAGCGGCAGCACCTCCATTGCCTACGGTCCCAACCGCCTCACCACCACCGGCAATCCGGCCTTCAAGGTGCCCAACTACGCCAATTACAATCTCAGCATCCAGCGCGAGCTTATGCCCAGCACCGTGCTGGAAGTTGCCTATGTTGGCGCGCAGGCCCGCCATCTGCTCGGCCAGTTCGACCAGAATCAGCCAACCGTTGCCGCAGTGACAGCCAATCCCACCACCAAAACCAATGCGCTCCGTCCTTACGCTGGCTATGCGTTGATGCAGGATCGCGGACCCTTCTTCACCAATAACTACAACTCCCTGCAAATGAGCCTCAATCACCACTCCCGCGGCTTGCAGGTGGGCTTGGCCTACACCTACTCCAAGGACCTCACCACCCAGTCCGCGGACCGCACCACGTATTCCACCTATCAGTACAACTTCATGATGGATTACGGCCCGTCTACCTACAACCAGCCGCATACCTTCGTCGCCAGCTACGTCTACGACCTGCCTTTCTTCACCAACCAGCAGGGTTTCGTGGGCAAGGTCGCGGGCGGCTGGGAGGTTTCTGGCATCACCCAGTTCCTCTCCGGCCAGTCGTTCAACGCTACCCAGCCTCTCGATCCGTGGGATCCCAACGGACTCAACGTCGGCCTCGGCACCAGCGGCACCCGTCCTGACCAGATCGCCCGGGTTCACATGACCAAGACCGTGGGCGCCTGGTTTACGCCTGCCTCCTTCGCTCCCGCCGTGAACCACTTCGGCAGCGAAGGCTCCGGCAACATCCTCGGTCCCGGTTACAACAACTGGGATCTGGCGGCGATCAAAAACCTCAAGATCGTAGAGCGGCTTTCGTTCCAGCTTCGCGGCGAGTTCTTCAACGCTTTCAACCACGAAAGCTTCCAGACCGTGAGCCAATCGATCGGTGATGCGTCTTTCGGAGCGGTCACCGGCGGCCACTCGCCGCGCCGTATCCAGATCGGCGCCAAGCTCATCTTCTAACCCGCGACAACCTTGTGTGCCCCATCCTCGTGATGTTTCCTGTAGCGAGGGTGGGGCACCACCGCGTGGGCGCCGCACCTTGCCCGGTTCCTGCTCTTGAGACCGGAAGCATCGCCCGTTTGATCAGCGTTACTTTTGCGTCGTACCCGAACCTTTGCGCTCGTTCGGATTGGCCGACATCACCTTCAACAGCCGCTCATCTTCCGCCTTGTTCAGCCTGCTGGCTTTGTCGAACTCAGCCTTCGCCTCGGCGGTCTGGCCCATGGAGCGATAGAGCCGCCCCAGCCTGTAGTGCGCATTCACGTCGTTTGGATCGATCTTGATGGCAGCCTGAAACTCGGCCAATGCGTCTTCCTTTCGGCCCTGGTCGGCGAAAAGGATGCCCAGGTCGCGATGCGCCATGCCGTTCCCCCCGTCCTGCTTCACCACCCGCTCCAGCAGCGGCCGGGCCCCTTCCGGCTGATTCATCTGCATCTTCGCATCGCCCAGGTAGAGCATGGCCTGCAGGTGCCCCGGATCGTTGTCGAGTTCTGACTGAAACTCGGCGGCCGCTTCCGGGTATTGACCCTTCGTCCAAAGCAGGTATCCCAGGCCGAAATGAACGTTGGGCTCTTTCGGATTGGTTTTTATCGCTGCGCGGAACTGGCGGACCGCGCCTTCGTGATCTTTCATCTCGTCGAGCGCTTCCCCCATCAGCATGTCCGCTTCGGCGGAGTCGGCATTCAACGCCACTATGCGGTGAAATGCATCCTGCACGCACGGGTACTGCTTCGACCACAAGCAGCTGTGCGCCAAGGTCAACAGCAACGTGAGGTTTTGCGCATCGCCGTTCGCCGCCTTCTGCAGATAAGGAACGGCTGCTGCATACTGCCCCAGCCCGTAGTGCGACATGCCCATAAGAATGTTCAACTGCTGGTCATCCGGCTTTTGTTTTAGTGCAGGCTCAAACATTTCGATCGCCTGCTTATAGTCGCCGTTCTTGAAATGTGCGAGGCCGAGGTTCAGCCGCAGCCCAGGCATGCCCGGCGCGAGTGCGAACGCCTTGCGGTAATAGCGGATCGCCTCAGGGTAATGGTCCTGTCGCGCCTCAAGCAGCCCGAGATGAGCGTAAGGCTCCGGGTTCGACGGCTGCTGCTTCGACATACCGATCCACGCCGCCTCCGCTTCCGCGTTGCGCCCCTGCTGCTCGAGCGCAAACGCCTCCTGGCGGGGATCGCTTTGCGCTCCCGCACTCAGGCAGGCACAGGCCAGCAAAATTGCCAGGCGCAAAGCGATTCGCCGTTGCCGAAAATGCCGCATGTTGATCTCTAGATTCTCGCTTGCACTCGTCCCGGCACGCAACCTCTCCGCCACCCTCGCTCCCGAATCCCAACCAGCGATCAAAATCGCCGTATGCGAACCCGTGAACGAAACTTCCGTATCCAACCAGTGAACAGAGCAGCCGTGCCCCATCCTCACAACTTTTTTCTGTCGCGAGGGTGGGAGACCTCAGCGGCCAGCCTTCCTGGGGCCATTTCAATCCCGGGCCGGCGATTCCGTTGGCCGACGAACCTGTTAACTTAGTCTCTGCATCGAGGAGCAATGCGTGGGGCTGAACGCGTCCGACTTCCTGGTGATTGCCGGCTATCTTGCCGCGGTGACGCTCTTCGGCCTCCGTTTTCGTCGCAAGCAAACCACCCT
>DASXXV010000286.1:0-6293 GCA_036502905.1 Occallatibacter sp.
GGACAAAGGTTTCATGATCTGGGAAATGTTGAGACGATAGTTGAGGTAAAACTGGAAGGCGTGATCTCTATAAGTACCTAAAAACAAAGGCTTTGGTCGGGGAGAGAGGATTTGAACCTCCGACCCCCTGGTCCCGAACCAGGTGCTCTACCAGGCTGAGCCACTCCCCGACATGCGGTGCGGAGCACATCCTACCGGGCGCGGCCTGGCGCGTTTCTCCCTGGGATGGGCTTCGCTCAGTTTAGCAGAATCTGTGCGGGGACGGGCCATGACGAATTTGACATATCCTGGATCACAAACTGAGGCAAGGACGCCGTGGCGATGACCCCCTTGAGTGAGACAGCACGTCGAGACACGCACCAACCTCAGCGCGGATTGTTTGGTAACTCGGCACGTCTTCTGTCCGCTAAGGTGTGGGAGCAAACGACAGAATCTCCGTCTCGCGTAAACTATTTCAGAGGCGCCCATGCACCGTGGTACAGGCGGAACAGTATTCGAACCCGTGCAGCCGGAGCGGCGCGACAGGGAAGTCACGCTTGGGCCGTTTACATTGACGCTGTTTGGCTGCGGGCTGTTTGCCCTCTGCGGCATGTGTTTCGTCTTCGGCTACGCGGTGGGGCATCGCGCCCCCGAGTCCTCTGCCGCGATTTCCGTACCGCCATCTCCCACTGCCGCCTTTACGCCCCAGGCCGGCGCCCAGTCGAAGCCAGCGGCAGGCCAGGGCGGCGCGGCGGCGCAGGCGCCGGGTGCCGCAACCGACATGAGTGAGCCCGCCGACGCAGATTCAATCGGCGCCGCACCCGCGCAGCCCTCTGCGGCAAACACGCAGCCTGCCGGAACTTCCGCTGAACCCGCTGTCCGCACCCTTGTCGCCACTACCCCAGGTGCCCAGCCGTCCCCCGCCGGCTCTGTCCAGCCTGCCCTTGGTCAGGCTCCGGGCATCATGGTCCAGATCGCCGCCGTTACCCATCCTGAAGATGCCGAGGTCTTGGTAGGCGCCTTGCGTAAGCGAGGCTACGCAGTGTCGGCGCGCCGCGACCCAGCCGACGGCCTGCTCCACGTCCAGGTCGGCCCATTTTCCAGTCGCACCGACGCCTACGCCATGCGCCAGAAACTGCTTAACGACGGCTACAACGCCATCGTCCAGCAGTGATAGAGCCGATGATTAGCGTCAGGCAACTTAGCTGCCTTACGAAATACATTCAAAAATCGATGGGCGCAAGCGAAGCCAATGAAGCGGCGGTGTGCGATTTCGACTACATTAGAAAACTCGATGTGCGATTGATCAGGCGTTCAACCCATTAGTCTCTTCAATCCAATATGCACGACCCCACTTAAAGTATAGATAGCCAGCGATATTGCTGTTGCTGTCGCCGGAATCACAAAGAGAACACAAAGTCGGTATTTCCACTTTGGCGGATCAATTCGAGACATACCGGCTTCGTTCGGCTTCTCCTCGCTCCCGAATAGTGTTATAGTCTGCCCCGGCGATTGCGGCGGCTCCGTGTATCCCAAAGCCGGGAATAGCTTCTCGGGAATCGTCCTCCAATAAACAATCAGTTGCGCCATTCCTACGTAAAATATCAATCTATGCCACATTTCCGTCTCTGGAAACAGCGAGTATAGCGCGAGTATCGCAGAGATGAACAACTGCACGACCAATCCATACGCACCGTCAAGGTAGAGAAATACGCGGGCAGCTCGTTCTCGTGCGGACTTGGTGGCATCCGGCTTCCATAAGCTCGCCTTTCCAACTAAGTATGCCGTTACCATCAGGACGAAGGGGATGGCGCACGAGTTCAGGATTTCGGCAAGCTTGTCATCCGCTTCCGTCGCTTCCTCTGCGCCTTTAATGCCAAAGACGTGAGCGCACACCGGAATGACCAAACCCGGGAGTCCCGATAAGGTGCTCTGGATCAGGTTGAATTGCCATGGTCCTAGATACCCTTCCTTCTCAAGTCGCTGCTTGCCATAATCGAACAGTGGCTCGCCCTGTGTTATTGCATTCATGGTCTTCCAGAACTTAGTGAGTTCCTTGATTTTCTGTAAGGGCTCGAAGAGTTCTGAAGGCCGCTCGAATTCGCTTTCAATCTCGTTCTTCTCTGGGACTTCGCGCATGGAGTTCTCCGATTCGTGGTGGACTAAAAGAGTCCTCCTGAGGACCATGAACTGCACTTTCCATAAAGGCCGTAGAGCCACGAAAACGCTCTAATACCGGCCGTTCATCTATGCCCAAGACCTCGTCGCGAAATGAGCGATACTAGCGCTGACGTGTACGCCGTACTATCGTGCAGCGTCCAGAGATCAGCGGCATGGGATACAAGCGCGCCTTGATCAACACGGCATGTACCTATATAAACGCGTTGGTGGGCCAAATCCATTCAGGGCTACAACGCTATCATCCAGCAAGGATGCCTATTCCCTGGTCCCTTAGTCCCTCACTCGTCCCCTGACGGCCTCATCCATTCCGGCAAACCGGACGCAATCGCCGCCCGCACCGCTTCCATCAACTCCTCGCGACTGCCGAACCGTGCCGGATCGAGCGGCTCATGGAATTCGATGTACGCCCTGCCCGGACGCACCCGCATGGTGCCCTTCGGCATCATCTGTTCCGTGCCGTGAATCGATATAGGGATCACCGGCACCCCCGCTTCCATCGCTAGATAAAACGGCCCTTTCTTGAATGGCAGCATGCGCCCGTCGGGCGAACGCGTTCCCTCCACAAAAGTCGTGATGTGAATCCCTCTGTCCAGAACTCCGCGCGCAATGTTGACGCTCTCGATGGCGCTCTCCACCCGCCCGTCGCGATCCACCGGCACGAAATCCCCCAGCTTCATCCCGTACCCCAGCAGCGGAATCTTCATCAGCGAACGCTTGAGGAATGCCGAAGTCCGCCCGGGGATGCGGGGAAACAGCGCGGGCGGGTCGAGGTTGGATACATGATTCGCCATGAAGATGCAGGCCCGGCCCCTCGGCACGCGCTCCAGGCCGGTCACTTGCACGCCAATCCGCGCCACCCGGAACGCCAGCCGCACCACCTTCATCGAAATCTTGTACAGCGCCGTCGCATTTCCGGTGATCAGCGTCCAGGGAATGAGCACCAAGGCCGCCGGCATCCCCAGGATCAGGATTGTGAGCAGCAATGTTAGGGCGGCGATCATGGCGGGCCTATGTGAACCGCGCCTTCAGGCGCGCGGGCAGTCTCTCATAGATGCCGTCGAATCCGCCATTGGAAAGGATCGCCACCACATCGCCCTTTTGCACCTCGGACGCAACGGAATCCACGATGGCGTTCACGTCGGGGTGCAGTTCCGCCCGCGTGCCCGCTTCATTGATCCTTCGCACCACGTCCTCGGGGTGCAGCCGCTCGTTTTCGGGAATGCGTTCCTGCTGATACACCCCGGCAACGATCACGCGGTCGGCCAGGCGCAGGCTGTCCACGATCTCGCTCTCCAGCACCTTGCGGCGAAGCGTGTTCGAGCGCGGCTCCAGCACCGCCCATAGCCGGGCCTGCGGATACACCGAGCGCAACGCCCGCAGCGTTTCGCGAATCGCGGTGGGATGATGCGCAAAATCGTCAATGATCGTAACCCCTCCGATTTCCGCGCGCACTTCCAGCCGCCGCTTCACGCTCTTGAAGCTCTTCAGAGCCGCCTGGATCGCCGCCGCCGCAATGCCTTGTCCCGCCGCCAGGGCTGCGGCCGCCGTCGCATTCAGGGCGTTATGCTCCCCGGCCATGGGCATTTCCAGTTCCGCCCACAGCGCGCCCTCACGCCACACTTCCCAGCGCGTCAGCCCGTCTTCGTGCCGCAGCCGGCGGAGACGCCATTGGGCCCCCTCGGTGAATCCGTAACGCTCCACGCGGCAGAACGCCCCGGCCACGCACTCCGTCACATTCGCATTCGCGTCATACGCAACGATGACCCCGCGTCGCGGCACAAGGTTCACAAGCCGCTTGAATGCTGTCTTCACCGCTTCCAGATCGGCGTAAATGTCGGCATGATCGAACTCCACGTGCGTCAGAATCAACGCATCCGGAAAGTAGTGCAGGAACTTCGGTCCTTTATCGAAAAAGGCCGTATCGTATTCGTCGCCCTCGAGAATAAAACTGCGCGTGGGCCGGAGATGAAAGCTGGTTCCGAAATTCTCCGCCACGCCCCCGATCAGAAACGACGGTTCCAGCCCCGCCACCTCGTAAATCCACGCCAGCATGCTGGTGGTGGTGGTCTTGCCGTGCGTCCCCGCTACCACCAGCGATTCCCGGCCGGGGAGAAATTCTTCCTTGAGCAGCGCGGCCATCGAGGTGAAGGCTATCCGCTCATCGAGCACGCGCTCGATCTCGGCATTCCCGCGCGACAGCGCATTGCCCACCACCACCAGGTCCGGCCGCGGATCGAGGTTGCTCTCCGCGTATGGTTCCAATACCGGGATGCCAAGCTCGCGCAGCAAATCGCTCATCGGCGGATAAGCCGCCCTGTCCGAGCCCGTAATGCGATGCCCGCGCAGTTGCAGCAGCCCGGCCAGCGAAGCCATCGCCGTCCCGCAAATGCCGATCAAATGTATATGCCGTGATGACGAATTCATATCTTCCTGGAAACCCCGAACGGCTCTTGGTGAGCATCAACTGCATTGGACTAATTTCTATCGACCCGTGTTTTACAACCAGCCACCACTGCTCCGTGCGCCATGTCCCGACTTTGGGACATGGGAAAGCGCGAACCTCATCGCGCTTGCTTTGTAACGGGGCACTGCTTCAGTGGTGCCGCAAACGTGCCAAAATGATGGCGGGCTTTTAGCCCCCGCCTGACAACTCAAACCCGCTATCCCCATTCCAGCCTGAGCTGTGGTTCCTCGTGCGCCGCCACCTTCAACTCCGCGTCGATCCCGAACACCAGAGTCACGTTCTGCCGGGAAACATGCCCGCTGCGCAATCCCATCGCGATCGGCCCAGCGAAATCGTCAAACATGCCGGCAATTACCTGGTCCAAAAACTCCGCCGCCATGCCCGCCGAAACACAATCCAGCATCTCCCCGAAAACAATGCCCGTCACGCCCGCGAGCTTGCCCGCATGACGCAGTTGCCACAGCATGCGGTCGATCTGGTACGGCTTCGCTCCCGTGTCTTCCAGAAAGAGCAGCGTGCCTTCCGTCTGCGGTTCCCACGGCGTGCCCAGCAGCGATACCAGGATGCTCAAACACCCGCCGTACAGCGTGCCGCGCGCCGTTCCCGCTTTCAACGTGCGCAGCCCCTCGCCCGGCCCAACTTGATAGGGCCGGCCCGCCAGCGCGGCATCAAAGCTGGGCAGATGCACGCCGTCTTCGAGATAGAAATCCGCCGCCGCCATGGGCCCGTGGAATGCCGGCAACCCCGTCTCATCCAGCAGCCGCAATTGCACCCCGGTCAGGTCGCTGTAGGCAAAAAACGGCTTCGCATGCCTTCCTATCAGTTCAACATCGAGTCCCGGCAAAACGTAGTTGGACCCGTACCCCCCGCGCAGCGACATCACCATCTGCGTTTCCGGATCCGAAAAAGCCGCGTGCAGATCGGCGGCCCGCTGCTCCGCCGTCCCCGCAAAAAACAACGGCCCCCGCACAAGCGCGTTTGCCGCGAATCGCGGCGCGTAGCCCAGCCGGCGCAGTGCGGCCTCACCCAGCTCCACCCGTTCCTGCTTTGCGAACGAGGCCGGCGCAACAATGCTGATGCCCGCTCCCTTCGGCACAGGTTTCATGTTTATCAGTGGCCGCCCCGTCATGCGTCCCATACCTCTCCGCGCGCGATCAGCGCCGCCGGCCCCGTCAGCTTCAACTCCGTTCCCGGACCCTCCCACGCGACCTTCTGCGCGCCCCCCGGCGCAAACACACGTAGGGGCGATGTGCAGCCATGCAGAGCGATAGCCGCGCCAGCCGCCGCCGACGTGCCGGTTCCCGAGGAAGTGGTCGGGCCCACTCCCCGCTCGAAGATCCGAATTTCGATTTCGCCCCGACCCACGATCCGCACAAATTCCACGTTGGTTTGATAAGGAAAATCGGGATGACCGCAGATCTGTTGCCCGATGCTCTGCCAGCGCTGCCCATCCACCGTGAAGTCGGCGTTGTCCACCACGATGACCAAGTGCGGATTTCCCGTGGACACTTCCACGCCCCGCACCTGCACGCCCCCGGGAATCGTCACCGTGCGCGGCGCAATCTGCGGCACGCCCATCCCCGTCGTCACCTCGACCGCGAATTCCTTCCCGGCCCGCACCGCGTCGATGTGGCACACGCGCACCCCCGCGTCCGTCTCGATTTCCAGC
>DASXXV010000287.1:0-2952 GCA_036502905.1 Occallatibacter sp.
ACGCAAGAAGAAGCGCGATGGCAGACGGTCGCTTCAGCGGTGAATCGGGTTTTGAGGATGGCGTGAAATGTCACTCTTTTCGCGAATTGTAAACGTGTTTCGCGGTGAACGCCTGAACCGCGAGATCGAGGAAGAATATGCGTCGCACATCGATGAGGCCGTCCTCGCCGGGAGAGATCCGGTGGAAGCGCGGAAAGCCCTTGGCAGTGCCCTTCGCCGGCGCGAGGAGAGCCATGACATCCGCGTGGTGGCGTGGCTGGACACGGTGCGCGCCGATTTCGTGTTCGGCTGGAGGCAGCTCAAACGGAATCGGGTAACCTCCGCCGCCGCGGTCTTATCCCTCGCCCTCGCGATCGGCGCCTGCACCTCCGCCTTCAGGCTTATTGACGCTCTCCTGTGGCGTCCGTTGCCTGTGGCGCATTCCGACAGATTGTACGTGCTGTCGCGTCGCGGCATGGGCTTCGATAACCGGCCCGGTGAGTGGGATTCGTGGGCCTATCCTGATTTTCAGCTCATGCGCTCCGCCGCGAAGGGAAAGGCGGAGCTGATCGCGGTCTCCTGGGCGCTACGCACCGACATCACCTACAAAACAGACCAGGAGATGGAGAAAGCCGTCGTCCAGTACGTCTCCGGATGGATGTTTTCAACCTTTGAAATCCAGCCTGCCCTGGGAAGACTGTTGACCGAAAATGACGATCGCACGCCGGGGGCGGCTCCGTATGCGGTGCTTTCCTGGGATTACTGGACACGACGGTTTGGCCGTGATCCCGGCGTCGTCGGGCGCACCTTCCACTACGGTGACGGGGTTTACCAGATCATCGGCGTCAGCGAGAAGAAGTTCACCGGAACGGAGCCCGGCGTTGTCGTCGACATCTTCGTCCCGACCATGATGCACCGCGCCGTGACGCGCTCTGACTCGACCTGGATTCGAACCCTCGCGGTTGTCGCTCCGGGAGTTGCGGTCGAGCCCCTGCGGGCCAAACTCGCGGCCGTCAACCACAGCTTCGAAAAGAACCGCCTCAGCGGCGAGACGGGGCTATCGCAGGAAACGCTGCGCAATGTTCTGGCCAATCAGGTTCGGATGGAGTCGGCTCCTAACGGCGTTTCGGGGATGCAGAAGGAATACAGCCGCGCTTTGGCTGCCATTGCCATCCTCGTCGTGATGGTTCTGCTCATCGCCTGCGCCAATGTCGCCAACCTGATGACGGCTCAGTCGGCAGCTCGATCCCGAGAGATGGCGCTGCGCGTTTCCATCGGAGCGGGCCGGGTTCGACTCATCCGCCTGGTGCTGGCGGAGAGCGCTCTGCTGGCGCTTTTCTCGGCCGTGGGCGGAGCCCTGTTCAGCTGGTGGTCGGCTCCCCTTGTGGTCGGCATGATCAATCCGCCCGACAATCCCGCCCGCCTGATTCTGCCCGCCGACTGGAGAGTGCTCGGCTTCGGCATTCTCCTCATCGCCTGTGTCGTGCTGTTTTTCGGGCTGCTGCCCGCCCTGCGCGCCTCGTCGGTAAAACCGGTGAGCGCGCTAAAAGGCGAAGATGCCCATGCGCGCCCCCTCCTGATGCACGGCATGATCGCGACGCAGGTCGCGTTTTGTTTCCTCGTGCTCTTCGTGGCCGGATTGTTTGTGGCTACCTTTGAGCATCTCTCGAGCAAGCCCACGGGATTTTCCGCAGAGCGGCTCTTGCTGCTTGACACCACCGCTCATCACCCCCAACCGGCTGCCTACTGGGATCAGGTGGAGGATCATTTGCGCTCCACACCTGGCGTCGAGCGGGTCTCCCAGGCAGCATGGCCCCTGCTGGGAGGCTCCAGCTGGAACGACTCGATCTCCGTGAACGGTGAACCGCCCAGCGTCGATCTCGCCTATTTCCTCAACGTCTCACCGGGATTCTTTGAGACTATGCGAATCCCGCTTCTCGCAGGCAGAGACTTTCGTCAAAGCGACGGCTATCCACAGGCGGCGATTGTGAATCAGACCTTCGCTCGTAAATTCCTGCAGGACAATGACCCCGTGGGCCGATCCTTCGATAAGGCATCTGACGACGGCTCCTTCGAGCGAATGCAGGTTGTGGGCGTCGTGGCCGATGCCTACTACAGCAATATCCGGGTCATGTCGCCGGTCGTCTTCGTGCCATTGCACCATCCCGTGAGCCAAACGGGGTTGCAGCCGATGAGCGAAGTAACGTACATCGTGCGCACCCGTTCCCCGAATCCTCTTTCCGTGGCTTCGCAACTTCGCCAGGAAGTTGGGCGGGTGCGGCCTGAACTCCGGGTCAGCAACGTGCAGACGCAGAAGGAACTCCTCGATGCGCAGACTATTCGCGAGCGCATGCTGGCCACGCTGGCGATGTTCTTCGCGGTGGTCGCGATCCTGCTTGCCGGCGTGGGACTGTATGGCGTTCTCTTCTACTCGGTCATTCAAAGGCATCGGGAAATCGGTATTCGCATCGCGCTTGGAGCGCGTGCCGCCAACGTTGTCCGGCCCATTGTTTCGGCCATTTCCATTGCTCTCGCGATTGGCACAGCCGCGGGCCTTATCCTCGGGCTGATGTCGACGCATTCCATCGAATCGCTTCTATATCAAGTGAAGGTCTCCGATCCTGTCCAGCTCGCCGCTCCCTGCCTAATTATTCTCCTGGCGGCAATCATTGCCGCGGCGCCGGCGGTGGTTCGGGCATTGTCCATCAACCCCGTCGACCTTCTTCGCGCGGAATGACGGACCGATCACTGAGGCGTCCCAAAACAATCGGCGATTGCAAACGGAATCCTTCGGCCGATTCTAAGCATTCCACGCAATGATCTGCGCTACCTCAGTCGTTACACCCACCGCATGGCCATCAGCAACCACCGCATCACCGCCTTCGACGGCCAACACGTCAGCTTCCGATGGCGTGATTATGCCCACGGCGGAAAGCAGCGGGTCATGCCCCTCGATGCCGTGGAGTTCCTGCG
>DASXXV010000288.1:0-44581 GCA_036502905.1 Occallatibacter sp.
CTGGTGGAACGTGGTGAACTGGGCGGAGGTGAATAAGCGGTTTGGGACGGCGAAGGGATAAAGGCAGGGAACGGGGGAACAGCGGCCGACACACCGAGCGTGGAAACAGGCAAACTTTTGCGAAGCCGCAAAGGTTTGCCTGGACCCAAAAAGTACGGGCAGGGGTGTGGTCCGGCCGTCGGCGAATCCAAATTGTGAGGTGTTTACTGGTTAGTCACTGACCAGTCGGTGGTCAACCGGACATGACCCCGGGGTCATGTACAGTTGGGCGGTAATTCAGGCGTAAGAGGTCAAATTCACATCAGATTCAGCGGTCTTCATGATTCGTTACGACCACGCTCGGGCTCTCACTGACCCATTCTCTAACCGACAACCAGGCTGGTTTCTATGCGGCCTTGGGGTGAACAGCGGCTTCGAGGGTCTTCTCGCTACCGACGTTTACCTTGATCTGCTTGGGTTTGGCTTCCGCCTTCTTGGCAAGCTTGATCTTCAGCACACCGTTTTCATAGTTTGCACTCACTTGCTCCAGATCCACAGTACTCGGCAGCGTGAACGAGCGGGTGAAGCTTCCATACTGCCGCTCGACGCGACGGAAGTTTTCTTCTTTCTCTTCCTTCTCGATCTTGCGCTCGCCTTGGACGGTGAGGGTTGTGTTCTCGACATGGACATCAATGTCTTTTTCGTCGATGCCCGGGACTTCGAGCTTCAGAATAATGTTGTGTTCATCCTCGTAGATATCCACCGGCGGTGCAAAGGCGGTGGTTGTCAACGCTTCTTCCGGGGCTTCAGGGGTGTACGACTCACGGAAAAGACGATTCATCAGGTTTATGCGGGCTTGCATCGTAGGAAACTCACGGAAATGCTCCCAACGGGCTAATAGGGTCATAACGCAACTCCTCTTCATAGGGACGCTAAGAGGGGCGAACTTCAGATGGGCTGACTTAGTTCAGGGAACCTGAAAGAGTAAGGAGACGTAGCTTGCTCGACTACAATGATGGGCTTCTGTGCAACCATTGTCAAACTGCGGCTAGGGTTCAGACTGCACCACTACCGCAGTTTTCGCAAGGAGCCTTCTGCCTGACTGCAGGGTGCGACGGACCGGAGTTCAGCCTCAGGTTCGTCTATCTAATGCGTCTTGGGCGGATGGACGGTAATACATTCGGAACACCGATGAGACAAATCCGGTCTGTATAACGGCCCGTGAATATCCCGGTTCCCGGATTAGGTTATTCTTTTGTCCGTGGAAGAGTTCGGCAAGTTTTTCGGTCTTGCCTTCAGCGCCCTGCTGCCGTTGGTCAATCCGCTGGGCGATGCGTTGGTGTTCATGAGCCTTGTCGGCGAAGCGTCCCCTTCAATGTACCGGTCCTTGGCTCGGAAGATCGCGATCACCACAACCCTGTTTCTCATCACGATAGAATTGATCGGCACGGCGATCTTGAAGTTCTTTGGCATCTCCTTACCAGTCGTACAAGTCTCGGGCGGGCTTGCAATAGCGGCTATGGGATGGGGATTGCTCAACAACGAGCGGGCACAGACGAAACCGGAAGTCACTGAGATGGACGACCATGCCATCGGATCGCTCGCGCAAAAGGTCTTCTATCCGTTTACATTTCCGATTACGGCGGGGCCGGGTTGCATAGTGGTGATGGTGACCCTGAGTGCGCATGCTTCCATAAAGGGCGTTCTCCCCGACCTGGCCGCACACGCGGGCATCGCTTCGGCGGTTGTGCTGCTGAGCGTGGCTGTGTATTTCTGCTACGGCTATGCGCCAGCAATTACTTCGCGAATTTCACCGCAGACTGCTCATGGAGTCCTGCGTGTGATTGCATTCGTTCTCTTGTGTATCGGAGTGCAAATCATGTGGAATGGGATCGAGGTCCTGCTCAAAGCAACCTGGCAGCCATAAACATCAAGCCTTTTACAGCCGTTGGGTCGAGTAGTCGCCAACTCGTCAGTTGCGATCTAGTTAACACGCGACTGCGACCGCCGGTTCCCTTTCACTTCGTCTTCGCCAGTGCCAGGTGCCCTATATCCCGACGGAAATACATTCCCTGAAATTGAATTTCAGACATCGCCTGGTACGCGCGGTCCAGCGCCTCCCGCAGCGAGAGCGCCGACGCCGTTACACCCAGCACCCGTCCGCCCGCGGTCACGACCTTCCCTTCCCGCAGCGCCGTTCCGGCGTGGAACACCTCGACCCCGGGAATGCGCGCGGCCGCATCTAGTCCGGCGATCGGAAATCCTGTCTGGTAGGAGCCCGGGTATCCCGCCGAACTTGCCACCACGCAAGCCGAAGCCCCCGGACTCCACCGCAATTCGGAATCCGAGAGTGTCCCGTCCACGCAGGCCTCCAGCGCCTCAAGCAGGTCGCTCTCCAGCCGCACCAGGATCGCCTGCGTCTCGGGGTCGCCGAACCGGGCATTGAATTCCAGTACCTGTGGACCGCGCGCCGTCATCATCAGCCCGCAGTAGAGTACGCCGTTAAAAGGGGTCTCCTCCTCGGCCATGCCGTCGATGGTGGGCTGCACGATGTGGTGCAGAATCCACTGTTGCATGCTGTCATCCAGTATGGAGTCGGTGGAGTACACGCCCATGCCGCCCGTATTCGGGCCCAGGTCGCCCTCCCCGATGCGTTTGTGATCCTGAGCCGGCGCCAGCGTGGCCACATGCCTGCCATCCGTCAGGCACAAAAAACTGATCTCCTCGCCCTCCAAATATTCCTCGATCACGACCTGCCGCTCCGCCGAGCCCAGCAGCGCCCCCGTGAACATCCCCGCCGCCGCGTCCACCGCGGTGCGGTGCGACTGGCAGATGATGACCCCCTTGCCCGCCGCCAGCCCGTCCGCTTTCACCACCACCGGCGGATGGAAGATCTCCACCGCCTTCTCCAACTCCGTGGGGCTGGTGCACACCGCGTAATTGGCGGTGGGAATGTTGTGCCGCTGCAGAAAGCGCTTGGCGAATCCTTTGCTGGTTTCCAGCATGGCGGCTGCGCGCGTCGGGCCGAACACCCGCAAGCCGCGCTCCCGCAGCGCATCCACAATGCCCAGCGAAAGCGGCCCTTCCGGCCCCACTACCGTGAGGTCCGGATGCTCCTCCTCCACTACTGCCACCATGGAACTCAGGCTGTTCAGATCCACAGGCACACAACGACCCACCTGCGCCATCCCGCCATTTCCCGGCGCGCACACCAACTCGGTTACCCGTTGACTTTTCTGGATTGCCCACGCCAGCGCGTGTTCACGTCCGCCAGGCCCAAGAACTAAAATCTTCATTCCAATTGCCTCTTGCCGGCTCCGATCTGTGCCGGAACTCCCTCGGCTATGGTCGGCAAATCGGGCGGGGGAAGTCAAACCTTGCCCCCCTTCGGCCACGCCTCGGTCCCCTATACTAACCAGAAACGAAACTTCTGTGTCTTCTCGACTTAACTGTCGCGAAATAGACGACCGCTGAAACACAGTAGGCTTGAAAAGCCATGGTTGACCGCCGAATCAACACCCAGCCGCAGCCGCCCGCCGAAGAGGAACGGCGGGCCGAACAGCGCCGTCTCTACCGCCGCAACCAGGTGTTCGGCTTGCTCCTGGTGGCCGCGGCGATCATGGCATGGTGGCTCTTCCACACCCATCCGCGGTGGATCTTTCCCCCCGGCTGGTGGCGCCCGTGAGTGCTGTGACCGCCGCGGTCCCGTCCGCTTCCGATCCGCTCGCCGTTTTGATCCTGGGGCCGACCGGGAGCGGCAAGACAGCCCTTTCCCTGGCACTCGCCGAGCGCTTCAACGGTGAAATCGTCAGCTGCGATTCCGTCGCGGTGTATTGCGGTATGGACCTGGGTTCGGCCAAGCCTTCGCCTGCCGAACGCGCCCGCATTCCCCACCACCTGATCGATGTCACCAACCCGGATCAGCCCTTTACCGCCGGCGCCTACAGCCGCGCAGCACGTGCCGCACTCCGGGACATCGCCGTGCGGGGCCGTCTTCCCGTTGTCACCGGAGGCACCGGCCTATACCTGCGCGCTTTGACCGAAGGACTGTTCGCCGGTCCCGGGCGCCACGAAGATCTGCGGGCGCGTTTGCGGACCCGAGGGAAAACGCGCGGCCCCTCCTGGCTGCACCGCATTCTGGCCCGAGTGGACCCGCTCTCCGCCGGCCGTATCCACCCCAATGACACGCCCAAGCTCATTCGCGCCATTGAGGTCTGTCTGGCCGCGCGCCGGCCGATGTCGCAGGTCCTGACCCGCGACCCGCTCACCGGCTTTCGTCTCCTGCGCATTGGCCTCAACCCGCCGCGCGCGCAGCTCTATGCCAGGCTCAACCAGCGCTGCGCAGAAATGTTCGCTGCCGGTCTGATGGAAGAAACCCGCGGCCTTCTCGCCCGCTACGGCGCGGTAATGGCCCTCGACTCCCTCGGGTATCGGCAGGCTCGCGCCGTACTCGAAGGGACTCTGGCGTTGCCGGCCGCCATCGCAGCCGCCCAGCAGGGACATCGGAATTACGCCAAGCGCCAATTAACCTGGTTCCGCCGCGAACCGGACGTTCATTGGATGGAGGCGTTCGGGGACGAGCCGGATACCCAGTGCCGCGCGGCACAACTCATTGCCGCATGCTCGCTCCCGCTCGCCCATGAGTCGATCGAATGAGTTCCTACATCGGTCCCAGGTACTGCACATGCACATACGTTCCCAGCCGCGGATTGTACGCCAGGTACCAGCCGGGATGGTCCGGATCTTCGTAGATGATGATGTCATCGGAATCCCACAGCCAGCCGTCGACATATGGCATCTCCCAGGGCGCAACGCTCCAGTACCAGTTGCGGAACCGGAATCGCCGCGGGTCGCCGCCGCTCAGCCTCCAGCGATGCTCCGGACCGAATCCGCCTTCGAAGCGCCCATGCTCCCCGGGATGTCCCTCGTGAAAACGACGGTCATCGCGGCCCTCATCATGCCCGACCCACTCGCGTCCGTTGTCCACGTGAGGTGCATTGGGATGACCCGGATGGTCCTGGTAGTTGCGATGTTCTTCAGGCGCTCGCGGTGCTCCGTGATAGGGTTCCGGACCGCGTTGTGGGGGCGGTGCCTGCGGGCGACCGCCATGCTCGTGCTCTTCGTGCTCATGCTGCGCAAATGCCGGGGCAGCTACAACCAGCAATGCCGCAAGGGCAAAGTGAAAGGGTCTCATCGTATTTCCTCCCGCACCAGCTTCCGGGTCGCGCATCTGCATGGGCCCCGGAGGGTGCGAACAACTCATTCGCTTAGATGCAACCCGGATTGCGGGAAGATTTGCCGCTCTCTGCCCGGGACAATTGAACTGAGCTAATGTTTTTCTTCTTTGTGATTTAAGAGAGATCCACTTCGGAAAAACAACCCGCGTGCTCCACTTTCGCCGCGGCGTTATCGCGGCTAAGGAGAGAGCGGGGTGCTCCTTAGGCGTTTACCGCCGCCGGCGCGCGCCGCCATGCATACAGCGGGAACTGGTTCGCCAGTTCCGCGACTTCGCCGCGAATACGCTCCAGGACCACGTCATCGCTGCGACTCTCCAGCGCCTTCACAATCCACTTCGCAATGTGCCGCATCTCCGGCTCTTTCATCCCGCGGGTAGTCAGCGCCGGCGTGCCAATACGGATACCGCTGGGCTTCAGCGGCGGATTGGTGTCGTATGGAATCGCGTTCTTGTTGACCGTGATTCCGGCCTTGCCCAGGGCATTTTCCGCTTCCGAACCCAGGATGCCCTTCTCGAACACATCCATCAGCATCAGGTGGTTATCGGTTCCCCCCGAAACAATGCGGAACCCGGCCTCCTGCAGCGCCGCGGCCAGCGCCTGCGCATTGGCCACCACTTGCGCGGCGTAGGTGCGAAACTCCGGCCGCAATACCTCGCCGAACGATATCGCCTTGGCTGCAATGATGTGTACCAGCGGCCCGCCTTGTTGGCCCGGGAACACTGCCTTGTCGATGGCCGCGGCCAGGTCCTTGCCGCTGAGGATCATGCCCGCGCGCGGCCCCCGCAGGGTTTTGTGCGTAGTGGTAGTGGTGATATGCGCGTGCGGAACCGGGGAAGGATGCACGCCGCCCGCGACCAGCCCCGCGATGTGCGCCATATCGAAGATGTATACCGCCCCTACCTGGTCGGCGATTTGGCGCATACGCTCAAAGTCCCACAGCCGCGGATACGCGCTCGCTCCCCCGATCAGCGCCTTGGGCTTCTCGCGCACAGCGATGGCCTCCAGTTCGTCGTAATCGATCGTCTCCGTGTCGCGCCGCACCGTGTAAAACGTCGGACGGTAGAGCTTGCCGCTGAAGCTGAGCTTGTGCCCGTGCGTAAGGTGGCCCCCATGTGCAAGGTCCAGCCCCAGGATGGTATCGCCCGGCTGCAACACGGCGGCATAAGCCGCGGCATTGGCCTGCGAGCCCGAGTGCGGCTGCACGTTCGCATGTTCCGCGCCGAAGATCTGCTTCGCCCGGTCCCGCGCCAGGTTCTCCACCACGTCGCTGAACTCGCATCCGCCATAGTAGCGCCGGCCCGGGTAGCCCTCAGCGTACTTGTTCGTGAACACCGAACCCGCCGCTTCCAACACCGCTTCCGATACAAAGTTTTCGCTGGCGATCATCTCCAGCCCTTCGTGCTGGCGCAGGGTTTCGTGATCGACGGCGGCCGCGACTTCCGGATCGGCCTGGGCTAGGGCGAGCGACATGCGGGTATCCATACCTGAATTTTATGGCATCCGGCGGCCGGATAGCTGACCGGGGTGAGCCGGAGAGCGCCGGATTTTCCCCGGCATCCGAATCCTCTGTAGTCAGACACGCCTGTCTCCCGTTATGCTCACTTCGCTCGAAATTGGCATGGGCGGCACGACCCGCGCCCGGAGGTTGTTGTTATGAATAGCTCGCGACGCAAGTTCCTCAACACAGCCGCCATCTGCGCGGCCGGCGCTTATGTTGTCCACGGGAGCAAGGCAATGGGCGCGGATCTCACCAGCCGTCCTCTGGGACTGCAGCTTTATACCGTGGGCGCGGACTTCGACAAGGACCCGTTCGGCACTCTGCAGAAGGTGGCCGCGGTCGGGTACCGCGAGGTTGAGCTCTCACCGGTCAGCAAGGTGCCGTTGAAAGACCTCCGGAAGGGGCTCTCCGATAACGGCCTCAGGAACCCTTCCGGGCACTACCAGCTTCCCGATCTCCAGGGCCACCTACAGGAAAGAATCGACAGTGCAAAAGAACTGGGTGAGGAGTACATGATCGTATCGGTGCCGTGGGTCGCGGATCCCTCGCGCGCGCCAAGCGGGTCCAAAAACCCGATGGAAGGGTTTCTGGCCATGCTCAACGGCCTCACCCTGGACGACTGGAAGTGGAATGCCGAGCAATTCAACAAGGTGGGAGAGCAGGTCAAGAAAGCGGGACTGCAGCTCGGCTATCACAATCACAACTTCGAGTTCCGGAAAATCGGCGATACCACCGGCTACGACGAATTCCTGCGTCTTACCGATCCGGAGCTCGTTGCCCTGGAACTGGACTGCGGCTGGGTCTGCGTGGCGGGCCAGGACCCGGTGACGTACCTGAAGAAGTATCCTTCCCGCTATCGCCTTCTGCACATCAAGGACTTTAAAAAAGGGTTCACTCCCTCCACCCACCTCGGACCTGCACCCGATGCGGCCGTCCCAACGGAGCTCGGCCGCGGCGCCGTCGATTACTCCCGCATCCTGGCGGCTGCACCCAAGAATGTGCTCCTCTTCGTCGAGCAGGAACCGCCGTTCAAAGAGATGCCGGCTCTCGAAGCCATCAAGGTGGATTACGACTACCTTCACAAGCTGACGGTTTAGAACAAATCTTCCGTGGCCCATTCTCGCGCCTTTTTACTGTCGCGAGGATGGGAAGCCACGAAAGCGATCAAAAGGGAAAACGATGCGCCGTACGATCTGCCTGACCCTGTTTCTTGCCGCCGCGCGTCTAGTCTTCTCCCAACCCCACGCTCCCACTTTCAACCCGCTTCCGCCCATCGCCTTCGAAACCTCCGGCCCCGTGATCCAGGCGCACACCGAAGCGCTGAAACCCTTCACGGTGGCAGGCGAGCGCGGTGTCCTCGTGGGCCAGCAGGATGGCACATTCGAAGCATGGCTTCTGCCTATGAAGCTCCTTAGCCACCTCACCATCGAGGCCGACGTCGAGGGCTACACCGTCCCCATCGACGTCAACCAGCAGTCCGCCGGGATTGAAGTTTCGGCCGACCGCACCGTCATCACCTACGCCCACATTGGCTTCACTGTCCGGCAGATCATGTTCTCGCCCGCGGACGCTCCCGCTGGCACTGGCCCGGTCGTCCTCTTCCAGTTCGATTGCCTCCACCCTACCGACTTCACCCTGCGCTTTACGCCCGAACTGCGCTGGATGTGGCCGGAGCGCAATGAAGGCGTTCCGGGCGTCGAATGGGTCGCGCCTCCGCCCAATGCGTATGAGCGCGCCGGCGGCTTTTACGTGCTGCATTCCGACTATCCCGACTTCGCCGCCGCCGTCACCATGCCCGGCGCACGCCCCGGCATTCTGGCACCGTACCAGGAGCGCCCCCAGGTGCATCCCGTAGAGCTGAAGTTGCGCATCGACCCGGCGCGTGACCGAGACAAGCTTTTCCCTTTGCTCATGGCCTATGGCGCCACCGTCGCCGCAACCAACTCCGCCAGTCTCGGCGCCACGCTCGAAAAGCTGAACAGCTCAATCCCCGATCTCTACCAGGCCCATGCCGAAGCCTGGAAAAAGACCCTTACCAACTCCGTCACGATCGATACGCCCGACAAGGCACTGAACGAAGCCTTTCAATGGGCCGTCATCTCCATCGAGCAACTCAAAACCAGAACCATCCCCGGCAAGAGCGCGACCCACACCGCGGACGCCCCAGGTCCCGATTCTGTCACCCCGGATAGCGAAACCGCCCTTGTCGCCGGCTACTACGCGTCCGGCGACTCCGCGCGCCCCGGCTTCGGATGGTTCTTCGGCCGCGACGCTCTCTACACCCTCTACGCGGTCAACGGCTATGGGGATTTTTCTTTGTCTCGGTCGGAGCTTGAGTTTCTAATCCGGCGCCAGCGTGACGACGGCAAGATCATGCACGAGTGGTCGCAGACCGCCGCCTCTATCGACTGGCGCGGGTTTCCCTACATGTATGCCGCGGCGGACGCCACGCCGCTCTTCCTCCTCGCCACGCTCGACTACGTGCGCTCGAGCGGGGACGTGGCGTTCCTCACCGCTCATCGCGACGCCATCGAGAAGGCGTGGAAATTCGAAACGGATCCCGCCCACGACACCGATCACGACGGCATCTACGACAACTCCCAGGGCACCGGGTGGGTAGAAAGCTGGCCGGGCGGCATGCCCCACCAGGAGATCTATCTCGCACTGCTCGACCAGCAGGCCAGCGATGCCTACGCACACATCGCACAGCTTCTCGGAAACCAGTCCGAGTCAGCCGCCGCTGCGTCGCGGGCCCGGGACATCGCCGCGAAGATCGAAAGCGAATACTACGATCAACAGAAAGGGTGCTACGCCTTCGCAACCAATCCCGAAGGCTCGCCCCACAGTCCGGTCGATCGCACCACCACCGTCTATCCGGCCCTCGCATGGTGGAGCGGAAAGTCGATACTGGCACACGGAGACGAGTGCCTGAAGCAGCTCGCCGCGCATACCCTCAACACCGACTGGGGCCTGCGCGACGTCTCCAATGCAGAAAAGATCTACGACGGCATGAGCTATCACCAGGGCTCGGTATGGCCGCTGTTCACCGGCTGGGCCGCGCTTGCCGAGTACCGCGGAGGCCAGCCGCTGGCCGGCTACCAGATGCTTATGGAAAACGCCAGCCTCACCTGGGCCCAGGATCTGGGCGCCGACACGGAGCTGTTGTCAGGCGACTTCTTCGTCCCCTTCGGACGCAGCACCACCCACCAGCTATGGTCGAGCGCCATGGTCATCACGCCGACGCTGCGCGGCCTGTTCGGCATCGACATCGATGCGCAGACGAAGACCATCACCGTGAATCCGCATCTGCCCCCGAACTGGGAGCACGCCGAAGTCAGAAATCTCCGCATCGGATTGGAAACAGTTGACCTTCTATTTGAAAAGTCCAAAGCCGGAACCGACGTCTCCATCAAGGGCGCCCCGCAGTCGGGGATAAAGGTGATTCACGCAGAAGAGAATCCTTCTGCCACTACGGCCAACCGCATTTCTGGTCCGGTCGCGGAGGTTATTCCTTTCTTCCGCAAACCCGTTCCCGGCGATCGCACCCAATCCACGCGCATCCTGGCGCAATCGTACGCGCCCCACCGGTTGACCCTGACGCTGGAGGGGCCGGCCGGCTCGCATATCGAACTCCCGCTGTCGCTTGCGGCGCCCGCTTCCAAACTGCACGCGGAAGGCGCAGTGCTCCAGGCACAGCCGCATCGCGACAACGGAGGAAAGGTTATCGAGTTCCCCGTGGTCGCAATTGCGTTCCCCCCCGGCGAAGGCTGGAAAACCATCACCGTCACCATCACCTGGTGATGGGGATTTCGAATCAGAACGAGACTCCGTGCACCATCCTCGCGACTTTTTATTGTCGCGTGGGTGGGAAACCACGACCCAATTTCGGCCCGGATGATCGTTCGCGGGTGGGAGAAACCGAGTTTGCCTCGCATCCACTTCACAGTCTCACAGGAAGAAAAAATTGGCCCGTGCGGGGGGAGGGTCATGCGCTCCAGGGTAAGCGGCTCATTGGCTATGGGGTTACGCAGAATTTAGAGGGTTCCTGGATGGCTCATAACCGCACCTGAATGGCTCCTGAATGGCTCGATTCGAGGCGGAAACAGGAATTTCGAAGAGATCCGGAGCCGGCGCGCATGATTCCGTACAGAGGCCGCAGCTTCCCATAGAGGCATTGTCCTCTAAAGTCGGGTAATTACCGGCAACGATTTTGGGCGACGATTTGGGACCGACCGAATCATTGCTCTTCGTCCAGGTCCAACCGCAGCAACTTCACGGGGTCGAGCATTGCGCCCTGCCAGCGTACCGCCCAGTGCAGATGCGGGCCGGTCACGCGGCCGGTTGCGCCGCTCAGACCGAGGCGATCGCCGGCCTTCACGCGCTGGCCTTCGCGCACGTCGATGCGGCTGAAATGCATCGACAGCGTGAATAGCCCCATGCCGTGATCGATGATGACGCAGTTGCCTTCGAAGTAAAGCGGTCGCGCCAGGACCACTACGCCGCTGTTGCTGGCGTGCACCGGCGTGCCTGTGGCGGCATGAAAATCGGCGCCTTTATGAATGGTGGCGAGTTTGCCGTTGAGCATGCGCCGCGTGCCGAAGCTGTCGGTGGGCGCGCCCCCAACCGGGGCGCGAAAATTGCCGCGCCATAGCGGCTCGGGCGCGCTCGCGGCAAAGATCTTGGCTTTGATTTGACTCTCGGCTTCGATTTCCTTGAGTGCCTCGGGCGACGGCTCCACGAACTTCGGTGAAACCGTGAGCGAAGCGGTCCGGTAATGCGCGGGAT
This sequence comes from Occallatibacter sp., assembly GCA_036502905.1. GTDB lineage: Bacteria > Acidobacteriota > Terriglobia > Terriglobales > Acidobacteriaceae > Telmatobacter. The sequence continues at coordinate 11,500 of DASXXV010000288.1, forward strand.
GAATCTCCACCTTCCGGCTCAGGTCGGTATCCTTGCCTTCGTTGTGAGCTGTGATGTGCAGCTCCGATGCGCCGACAGGCGCTTCCACATCCACGCCCGCCAGCGCAACCCACCCGCCGTGATCCGCAAAGAAAAGGATCTTTCTCCCCAGCCATTCACCGTCAATCGATTTGGCCCCGGGCGCGCGCACGCGAATCAACTCCGGTGCCCCGGCGACTACCACTTGCGGCGTCAGCGCCACCGCCTGATGCGCCGCCTGTGCCGACACTTCCAGCCCGGAACACCACATCAGCAGGGCGGGCAGAAAAATTCGCAAGGCAGTCATGCCCTCAGGATACCGGGCGGAGCGAAGTATGAAATGACGGGATTGCCACCCACTGCGCACGAACGCTAAGAGGCCGCGGCTGGTGGCCGCGGCCTCTTAGGAGCAAAACCTGCGAACGTTTTTAGAAGTCGTAGCGCAGGCTGAGCTGGGTGACGCGCGGTTCGCCGTTGGTGGACAGCGACTTGCCGTAGTTGCCGTCGTTGTAGTTGGCGACCGGGTTGTTGAAGTTGGGGTGATTGAAGAGGTTGAATAAGTTGCCCTGGAGCGTGAAGCCCTGGTGCTCCCAGGTGGCGATGTGCTTGGTCACGCCGAGGTCAATGGTCTTGTAGGCCGGGCCGTTGAGACTGTTGCGGCCCACGGGGGGTTCGCACCAGAGCTGGCCGGCGTTGCAGGTGTAGGGGCCAAAGTAGTCGCCGCTGCTGACGGATTTCAGATACCCCGTTGCCGGGCTCTGGCTGTGGGTAATGGCGTTCTTGGGCGAACCCTGTCCCACGTACACGGTGCGGTTCGCACCCGGGCGGCCGTCCTTGATGGGGTTATAGCTGGCGCTCGAGTCGTAGGGGCTGAAGGGAGTGCCGCTCTGCAGGCGAATGATGGGGGAGACGCCCCAGCCGCCCAGCAGCCGGTTGTTCTTCTTCCACTGCGTCTGGTAGTTCAGGGTCATCACGAAGTTGTGGCGCATGTCGAAGTCGGCCGGACCGTAGTCGTATGCCCAGTCGTATGGATTCTGGGGGCCGGTGGCGCCGTTGCGCTGCGTGAACACGTCGCTGATCTCATCGTAGGCCTTGGAGTAGGTGTAGTTGGCCATGAACTGAAGACCGTTGGAATAGCCCTTGCGAAGGCTGCTCTGCAGGCCGTTGTAGTTGGACGTAAAGCCGTTGGTGCGGAAGTTGTCGTTGCCGAACAGGGTGGTGATGCGGGTGCTGGAGTTGCCGTGTCCCGCGGTACGGCCGGCATAGGTATTGATGTTATCGAGACCGACGAGGCGGCGGCCCAGGGTGCCGACGTAGTTGGTTTCCCAAACGTAGCCGGACCTGATCTGGTACTCGACGCCGAAGTTGAACTGCTCGTAATAGGCATTCTTCAGCCGTTGATCGATGTGGCGCGGCGTCGGCTTGCCTTTGAAGTCGAGCAAAAGCAGGTTGGCGTCGAAGGGCACGTGGTAAACACCGGGCAGTGCCAGGGCGCCCGCGGGCACGCCATTGATGAGCGCACCGACGCTGTTATCGGAAAAGTGGGGTGGATTGAACCGGAGGTTCTCGTAAACGTTGTTGTAGAGGCGATCGAAGCCGATGCCGTAGCCGCCGCGGAGGGCCATCTTGCCGTTGCCGAACACGTCATAGGAGAACCCGAAGCGGGGCGCGATGGAGCCGGTGTCCTTATTCCAGATGTTACTGTCCTTCTGGATGAACTGGGCTCCCTGAAGACCGCCGGAGAACGGGGTCATGGGCATGAACTGGTTGCCGTTGGCTTTGGGCGTGCCGAAGGTGCCGAAGTAGACGTTGGAATCCACGCCCTTCTTGAAGTTGTGGGGCGGTCCAAAGTAATCCCAGCGAACGCCGACGTTCAGGGTCAGGCGCGACATGGGCTTCCAGTCGTCCTGGATGTAGGTGGCGAACTCATTGGCGCGGAATCCGCGATAGGGGTCGGGCAGTTGCTTGGTGGTGGGGTCAATCGAGGCGGCGGCTTCATACAGCGAACCATAGCTGAGTCCGCCGAAAACGTTGGTCTCGAACTCGTCGTAGAGGGTAGCGTCGGTGAGCAGGTTCTCGGTGTCCCAGGGAAGCAGCGTTCCATAGAAATCGTTGTAGAAGCTGGACCCGTTGCGCGTGCGGATGTACTGGAATCCCGCCTTGAGGGCGTGTTTCGCGAAGCTCTTGGTGATCGAGTCGGAGTAGAGGAACTCGTTCTCGGTGAACAGCTGGGGGAAGCCCGAGTATGCGCCGAAGCCCTCGCCCAGGGGGTCATTGGCCGTGTACATGTACGGAACGCCCTTGGTACCGGGAGTGTCGAAGTTGCTGACGTGACGCAGGTATCCGGCGCGGAACATGTTCAGCAGGCTGGGGCTGAAGGTGTGTGTCCACGTGAAGGAGAAGTTCTGGGCGCCGCCGATATTGATGGTCGGAGGGCCGAAGTTGCTGGCGCCGCTGACGCCGGTGGAGACGTTGTCTTCGAAAAGGTCGGCGAGGTATGCGGCGCTGAACTGATCTCTCTCGCTGAACTTGTGGTCGATCTTGAAGGTGCCGCGGTTCTGGTTCAGCGAATCCCCGCTGGAGCGGGTGGTGGTGGCATAGATGCTCACCGGGTACATCATGTAGTAGACGTTGTTGTCGTTGGCGAAACCGATGCCCGAGGTGTAGAGTCCCTGGGCGACAGGCGATCCACCGCTGGTGGCCACCGGGAAGGCGCTGGGCTCGGCTTTAAGCAACTGCTGGAAGACAGGACCGAGCGTAGCCGAGGACGGCAAAGCGCCGGCGCAATTTCCGCCGATGCTGGTGGCACTCGCGCTGAGGTACATGGGGCAGAGACCGGCCTGAATGCCGTAGGCGCCCGGGCCGAGGGAGACCGGGGTCGTATCCTGATTCGCCGTTCCTTCCATGAACTTCTCGAAATCGCCGCTCTGCACGAAGTTCAAAAAGTCCTGGGTGGTGGTGGTGTAGGTGATGGGGCTGGCCTGGCGGCGGCGGTGGCCTTCATAGGTCGCATAAAAGAAGGTGCGGTCCTTGTACAACGGGCCGCCGATGGAGCCGCCGAACTGGTTGCGCACCAGGTGATCGACGATGCCGGCATTCTTGGAGAACCAGGAGTTGGCCGCGAGTTTCTGCACGCGGTTGTATTCAAACAAGGATCCATGCCAGTGGGAGGTGCCGCTCTTGAGCACGGTATCTGTCGCGAAACCACCGGCCCGGCCGTATTCGGCGGGGAGGCTGTGGGAGATCACGCGATATTCCTGGATCGCGTCAGGCGAGATGGTGGTCACAGCGCCGCCGCCGCCCAGTGCACCGCCGCCGCCCTGTCCCTGGTCATTGTTGTCCATGCCGTCGACCAGGAAGTTGCCGGCGCCGGTGCGGGCGCCGTCCACGGAGGCGCCGCGGCCGGTGCCGCTGTCGGGGGTCGCGCCCGCGGTCAGGGTTACGAACGAATTCTGGGTGCGATCCTCGAGGGGCGAACTCTGCCAGATCTCCGAGTCGATGAGCTGGGAGATGGCCGCGGTCTCGGTCTGGACCTGCTCGACGTTCGCCGAAGCGGAGACCTCCACGGTATCGACCGCCGCGCCCACGGTGAGCGTGACATCCATGGAGAGGGTGGTGCCGACGCTGGTGATGATTCCCTTCAACTCGACTGTCTTGAAGCCGGGGGAGGAGACTCTAAGGGTCCATCCGCTGCCAACCGGCAATGCGAAGAACCGGTATTCTCCCGTGCTGGGGGTGACGACCTGGCGCACGAAGTTGAGTCCCGTGTTGGCCAGGGTGACCGTCGCGCCGTTCACAACGGCATGGGACGAATCGGTGACGGTGCCCGCCAGAGAGCCAAGACCGGCCTGAGCCGCCGCAGGATGCGGGGCAAGAACGCTCGTCGACAGCCCCAGGCTCAACGTTAAGCCAAGCAGCACAGCTCCAAAATGCTTTCGCGTAGGGATCATATTATTTTCCTTCTCGAGGATGTTTTGACTGAAGATAAACGGCGCGCTCCCATCCGACAATCTGAGTGCCGGAAAGCGATCAACCGGAACACCTTTTGTAAGCTGGGTCGTGTCTGTCTATAAGCATGTTTGAGGCCATACACGCTGGTATCACATCGAATTGTGATGGCGTGCCAAGGGGGTGCACCGGCGGCACGCATCGAAGGGGTTTTCGAGAAGCATCGCGACGCGGTTGCGCAGGTCTCACGGATGTTCGTTAAGTACTTGAAATCATTGCGTACCGGGTCGTGATTGCAGGCCCGGTGCCAGAGCCGGTTTGGTCGCGGAAACAGCGTTCCCCCCCGAGGCCCGCGCGAGGGTCGTTGAAACGTATAATTCGCCCGCCAGAGCTGGGTCCGCAGCACCCCTGCTTCGCGCATCTACCAAATGTCATATCCACTTTTTGCGAAAACCGGCCGGGTTGCGGGTTTCCCACCGAACTCCCGCAATCTACAGAACGCCAATGGTTTGCGACGTCCACACGGATTGCGTCCATTCGGCAGGTGCGCAACGGGGACCAAAACCAACCGCAGATCTCCACCGCGCAACTCGCCCGCAACCAACTCTCGAAAGAAAACAGGCGTGCTATGGCTCACAGAATGAATGACTCTGGGGGCCCTGAATGCCTTCTTTGTGACGAAGTGTAATTTTCCGGAGGTGGAGTGCCTCTGGGCCCTTCCGGTATCAGCCACTCATCCAGTGGAAAGTGACGATCGTGCCCCGAGATGCCACGGTTTTGCACTTTTGGGGGACAAGCGCGACCGAAATACTGTTTTCTGGAACCACGCACAAGAAACCATACTACTAATACGTTTTTTCGTCCCAGGATAAGCATCGATCGTCACTAACCGTCTGAGCGCAAATGCAGCGCAAATCTGGCACGGTGATTGCCCTTCTCCAGGCGAATTTCTAGATTCCCCTACTGAAAAAAGAGGAGCCCCATGCGAAGGCTGATTGCTGCTGCAGGCGCGTTGTTTCTTGCCTTGCTCGCCCCATCTCTGAGAGCGCAGGACGTCTCATCCATCACCGGTATCGCCACGGATTCGACCGGGGCGGTGATCCCCGGCGTGAACGTCCTGCTCGCCAATCCGGCCACCGGGCTCACCTATGCGGCGGTGACCAACGAGGTGGGGTCCTACACTATCGTGCATGTTGCGCCCGGGCCGGGATACAAGATCACCTTTTCACGGGACGGCTTCAAGCCCACGGTCATCACCGATCTTTACCTGAATGTGAGCTCCACGCGCACTCAAAATGTTCAGCTGGTGATCGGGGGAACCACCGCCACGGTTGAGGTGTCCGCCGCCAATGAGGCAGTGACGCTGAACACCACCGACTCCAGCCTCGGCAACAACTACGAAGTGCAGATGGTGAACGAACTCCCCATCCAGGTGCGCGACAGTCCCTCCGCGTTGTTCTCGATCCAGCCCGGCGCCACCAGCGACGGGGCGATCACCGGGGCCCGCACCGACCAGAACAATGTCACTCTCGACGGTCTCGACGTGAACGACATGGCCACGGGGAACTTCGGCACGGTGGTAGGCGACGCCCCGGTAGATTCGGTGCAGGAACTGCGCGCTGTCACCGCCAACCCTCTGGCCAGCGAAGGCCAGGGCGGCGGCGGGCAGTTCACCATGGTCACCAAGGGCGGCACCAACAACTGGCACGGCGCGCTATTCGAATATCACCGCGACACCAGCACCGAGGCCAACAACTGGTTTGCCAACAACATCGGTGTCCCCCGGGCGCAGCTGATCCGCAACCAGTTCGGGGGGAACGTGGGCGGGCCTATCAAGAAGAACAAGGCCTTTGTTTTCTTTGAGTACAATGGGCGGCGCGACAACCAGGGGGTGCAAGTTTCCAACACCGTGCCCATGGACAGTTTCCGCAACGGCAACATTTCGTACATCAACAAGACCACCGACCCGGCAACCGGGAAGGCGTGCGGCGGAACGAGCCGGAAGGACACCACTCCCACTTGCATCAGCACCATCGACTCGGCGCAAGTCGCCGCACTCGATCCCCAGCACATTGGATTCAATCCGGCTCTTCTCGATTTCATCAACGCGCGCTACCCGCATGCCAATGACGTGACCGGAGGCGACGGCATCAACACCGCGGGATATTTCTTTAACGCGCCCGTTCACCGCACCCAAAACGATTACGTGGCGCGCGTCGACTACAACCTGAACAGCTCGATGAAGCTGTGGGCGCGCGGAAGCGTGTTGAGTTCGCGGACCGGAGACGCGGTTAATTACGATGCCCCCATCCAGTTCCCGGGCGACCCCGTCACTCACCTGATCAACGACGCGAGCTATTCCTACGTGATCGGACACAACTGGATTCTGGGGGCCAACAAGTCCAATTCCTTCTACTATGGCGTAACCCGCTCCCGGCTGAACTTCGCAGCTGCATACAATCCGACCGGCACTACGCAGTGGACTTCTTTTGGCGGCGACGGAACGGGTGGATCCATTCTCACCAGTCCTTATGCCAGCGCCGTCAATGCGCAGGTTCGCAACTACCCCATTCCCGTCATTCGCGACGACTTCAGCTGGGTCAAGGGCAAGCATAGCTTCCAGTTCGGCGGGCTCTTCAAGTACATCAAGACGTTCGAGGACACGTATCTGAACTACGACCAGCCGCTCCTCGGCCTGGGCGGCAACATGAACGCGCTGAACGCCAGCCTCAGGCCCAGCGATATCCGCACCGCCGGCACTATCTCTTCGCGGACTTACGACAGCGCCTTTGCGCTGGCCCTGGGCCGGTTAGGACAGGTGACCAGCACTTACGACTACACCAACACGGGGCAGACGGTGCCGCAGGGAACCGGCTCGGTCCGGCAGTATCGCTACTACGAGTTGGAAGGCTACTTCGGCGACAGTTGGAAGGCCACGCCGAACCTGACCCTGACCTACGGCTTGCGCTACTCATGGTACTCGGTGCCCTACGAAGTGAACGGGAAGGAATCGGTCCAGAGCCTCACCTTCAACGACTATTTCGACCGGCGCCTGCAGCAGAGCGCGGCCGGACTTTCGGGCGACACGTCGCTGCCGTTCATCTCCTACGACCTGGGCGGCAAGGCGAACCACGCTCCCGGATACTACGATTCAAACCTCAAGGATTTCGCGCCCCGCGTGGCATTCGCCTACAACCCGGAGTTCGCCAAGCGCACGGTTATTTCCGGGGGATTTGGCGTGGTCTTCGACCACACGGTGACCAACGCGGTCCAGTATCAGCAGGACCAGTACTCCTACCTGTTCCAGGCCACAGCGAACCTGCCTTTCGGTACGCCCGGAGATCCGGTGGCGTCGCTGGCGAACGATCCGCGGTTCTCGTCGATCAAGGCCATTCCCGCAGTGCCGCAGGCGCCTGCCATCACCCATCCCTTCACCCCGTTCGTGGACTCGACAGGCGTTCCGTTCGGCCTTGCCAACGGCCAGGCGTTCAATGAAACCATCGATCGCAAACTGCGCACGCCTTACTCGCTGGTGATGGACTTCGGGATTCAGCACGAGTTTCCGCGCAACTACATCCTGAAGGTGAACTATGCGGGCCGGCTGGGACGCAGGCTTCTGGCCCAGGCCGACGCAAACCAGTTGATCGATTTCCCCGACAAGGCGTCAGGCCAGATGATGTCGACGGCGTTTGCCAACATCACCAAGGAAGTGAGGGCGGGCGCGGATACCACCAACCTGCCCGCGGAGCCGTGGTTTGAAAACGTGGTCCTGCCCGGTCTCGGCCAGTTCTACGGCTATCCGAACACCACGTCTCTGCTGGCCGACTCGGGCGTGTTTCCCCTGCAGCCGCTGGTGAGCAACGGCGACTTTGCCGATTTCGTACAAGCGCTGTCCGCCTTTGGCGTCATCGATTCCAACGTGGGCATGGGGTCGCAGTTCTCCGAGAACACCTACTACACCAACAAGGGATTCTCGAACTATCAAGGGCTCCTCGTCACTTTGCACAAGAACCTCTCGCAGGGATTGCAGTTCGACATGAACTATACTTACTCCCATTCCATTGACAACGTGTCGCTGGTTGCCAACGCGCCCGCGGTCGGCGGGTACGGCTTCATCTGCGACGTGGTTCGTCCCACCGAATGCGTGGGGAATTCGGACTTCGACCAGAAGCACATCATCACCGGCAACGTGCTCTACAACCTGCCTTTCGGCCGGGGCCGTACATTTGGCGCGACCATGCCGTTCTGGGCCAACGAAATTGTGGGCGGATGGGACATCAGCGCGCTTCCGAGCTGGCACTCCGGCATCGCGTTCTCTACAGTTTCCAGCGCCTTCGTCGCGGGATATGCCAACAACGCTCCGGCCATCCTGACAGGGAAATGGTCCAACGTCGCTCCCCACGCCCACAAGACGTCCGATGGCTCGGTCAATTTGTTTGCCGACCAGAGTAAGGCTCTCAACTCGTTCGAAGGGCCGATCGGGTTCCAGATCGGTTCCCGCAACAATCTGCGCGGGCCCAACTACGTGAACTTCGACCTGGGACTTGCCAAGGCATTCCCGATTTACGGTGACAACGTGAAGCTCAAGTTCCGAGCCGATGCCTTCAATGCTTTCAATCACCCCAACTTCGACTTGCCGGTCACCCAGAACACCGACATCACGGGCGGCAGCAACTTCGGCAGGCTCACCAAAACGGTCGTAAGTCCTGGCGGCGCCAGCGCCCGTGTCCTGCAAGGCGCTCTGCGACTCGAGTTCTGAACGCAGGTGTCATGTCTTCAGGTGTCAGACTGGATCGCGATTCCCGCAACCAAAAAGCCTCGGCCAGTCCGCCGAGGCTTTTTCGTCACGCCGGGATAGAACTTCTCATTCCCTTTGGTTTTTGCTGCCGACTCATTCTGTCCGCAGCGCCTGCATCGGGTCCAATCGCGAAGCGCGCCATGCGGGCAGCATGCAGGCCGCAGCCGCGACCAGCATCAACGCCGCCGACACGGCAGCGAACACCGCGGGATCGAGCGGGCGGGTCTCGTAAAGCATGCTGCGGATGAGCCGTACTACGCCTGCGCTGGCCGATAAGCCCAGCACCAGCCCGACCAGGGCCGGCTTCAGCCCATCGATCAACATCAGGCCCAGTACAGACTCGCGCCTCGCCCCAAGCGCAATGCGAATGCCGATCTCCCCCGTGCGCTGGGTGACGAGATACGCCAGCACTCCATAGAGCCCCGCCGCGGCCAGCAGCAGCGCGATCACGGCGAATGCCAGCACCAGGATGGAGTCGAATTGCGAGTCGATTGTGGATTTGCCGACCGCTTCGCGAAGCGTCATCACGTCGGAGACCGGCAGATCCTGATCGAGCGCTCCAATCAGTTTCTGCACCGGCAGCGCGAACGAGGCCACGTCGCGTTCCGAACGGACGACGATCGTAGCCACGGTGTAGTCGTTCCCAAAAATGGGCCAGTAGAGTGTAGGTACGGTTGGCTGCGTGATGTTCCACCGGGTATCCCCCACCACTCCGACGATCTCGTATGCGGTGGCGTCGCTCTCGTCCCCCGGCCGGAGATGCTTTCCGATCGGATCTTCATTCGGAAACAGAAGCCGGGCTGCCGATTCCGTGATGACTGCGACGTGTGCGCGTTCCAGCCGTTCGTCTGCGGTAAAAATACGTCCGCGCATGAGCGGAAGGCGAATGGCGGCAAAGTATCCCGGATCGGCGCCCCGAACCATCAGGTCTGGAACCTGGTTGCGCGGCACGGGCGGATGCTCGACCACGTTGAAAATCCGATCCCCGCCGTAGCCTTCGCCGGGCGCCCTGCTTACCAGTCCCGCCGCCTGAATGCCCGGAATGGCGCGAACGCGCTCGATGAGCGTCTCCAGAAAGCCCACCTGCTGGATGGGCTGCCGGTAACGCGCCTCCGGGAGGCTCAAACTCAGCGTGAGCACGTTATCCACCGGCACGCCGATGCCGTTGTTACGCAGGTGCTGGTAGCTCTTCAGCAGCAGACCGGCTCCGACCAGGAGAACCACCGTGAGGCTGACTTCGACGACCAGAAGCCCGCGGCGAAGCGTGCTCCGTCCGCGGCCTCCGCCATGCTGCCGGGACGACTCCTGCAAGGTGGCCAGAATCCGCGAAGGCGCGGAGCCGAAGGCCGAGATCAGCCCGGAGAGGAGCGAACACACTACGATCGCGCCAAGGGCAAAGGCCACAACGAGACCGTCCATGTGCACCGTGCTGATGCGATTCATGTCGGGGCGCGACCGCACCACCCACTGCACCGCGCCGAATGCCAACAGAAGTCCCAATCCGCCTCCGGCGCCGGAGAGCAGCACGCTCTCGATAATCCGCTCGCGCAGCAGGCGCATTCTTCCTCCTCCCAGCGCGGATCGTATGGCAAGTTCCTTGCGGCGCGCGGCCGTGCGCGCCACCAGCAGGCTGGCGACGTTCATGCACGCGATCAGCAATACGCATGCGGTGGCGCCGAACATAGCGTACAAAGGTGTCTTGTAGGAGTCGACGCCGTCATCCAGCAGCGAGCGTCCGATGGCGGAATCGTGAATGGCCGGCCGGGCATGGGTAATCTCGATGCGCTTCTGGATCGTCTTCAGTTGGGTCACCAGCCCGGAAAGTGTAGTCCCGGGGAGAAGCCGCGCACTCACCAGAAACTCGTGATCTTCAAAGGTCGTGAGCACCTGGTGGGGTGCTTCGTGTGCCACGGGAGTCCAGAGCTGCACCTTGTCTCCGCCGAAGGAACTGCTGAACAGAAAGGACTCGGGCAGCACGCCGATCACGGTATAAGGTTTGGCATCGAGCCATGTGGTCTTGCCCAGGATGGCGGAATCGCCGCTGTAGCGCCTCATCCAGAATGCGTGCGCAAGCAGCACCACGGCCGGCGCGCCCGGCCGGTCGTCCGCGGGAGTAAGGCTGCGCCCCAGCATGGGGCGTACGCCCAGCACGGAGAAGAAATTTCCCGAACACCATGCCGCTTCCACCTTCTCCGGAAGCTTGCCTCCCTCGGCGGACACGTTGTAGTCCTGGAAGGGCGAAACCAGCGCCATTTCCGCCTTGCCGCGCGTGGCCTGTTGCCATTCGTAAAAGCTGCCGGCGGCAACCGGCATGAAGAGGTTAGGACCCTTAGGGTTGGTCTCGGTTTCGTAAAGCATGACCAGCTTGTCCGGGTCGCGGAAGGGCAAGGGCTTGAGCAGAACACTGCGGACCACGGTGAAAATCGTCACGTTGGCCCCGATACCCAGCGCCATCACGAGGACGGTGATGGCCGCGAACCCCGGGGTCCTGACCAGGGTGCGCAGACTGTAGCGTGCGTCACGCAGTAACGATTCCAGCCCTGCCCAGCTCCAGGTGGAGCGCGCCTGGTCGCGCAGCAGCGCGGGATTGCCGAAGGTGCGCAGCGCGGCCTCGCGCGCCGCGCGGGGCGGCATGCCTTTGGCCACGTTCTCTGCGACCTGGCGCTCGAGGTGGAAGAGAAGCTCGTCCTCGAGTTTCGCGCCGGCATTGCGGCGTCGCACGAGCATAGTAAATTTCATCGCGATCCTGTCGAACCAGCGCATCTTCAGCTCCTAGCCGCTAGCTTGCAGCTTCAATTTCACATCTCAGAAGCGAGATGGGGGGCACCCACTTCAACCCAAGGTCACTCCGTCCTCAGCGCCTGCACGGGATCCACGCGCGACGCTCGCCATGCGGGAACGAGGCAGGCCAGCGCCGCCACCAGCATCAATGTTGCGGAGACAGCCACGAAGACAGGAGGATCGAGCGGCCGAGTCTCGTATAGCATTTCCTGCATAAGGCGCGAGACGGCGGCACTGGCGGCCAGGCCCAGCACCAGCCCGATTAGCGCAGGACGCAATCCATCGCTCAGCATCTTGCCCAGAACGTGCTCGCGCGGCGCGCCGAGCGCCAGGCGAATCCCGATTTCGCCGGTACGCTGCGCGGCCATATAAGAAAGGACTCCAAAAAGGCCGACCGCCGCCAGCAACAGCGAGAGGGCCGCAAACCCCGTCAGCAGGGTCGTATTGAAGCTTTTGTCCAGCGTCGTTTTGCCCAGCAGCTGGTCCATCGTGAGCACATCGGAAACGGACAGATCGCGGTCCATTCCCTGGATGACCTGTTGCACCGGCAACGCCAACTGCTCGACATCGCCCCGGGAGCGGATCACCAGCGTTCCGTAGTTCTCTCCGCCGGCGTTCAGCGAAAAATACTTCATCTCCCTGGGTGGCTCCCCAATCTCGAAGCGGGTGTCTCCTACCATGCCGACAATGGTATGGACCTTGCCCTCAGTCTTGAGGTGCTTGCCGATCGGGTCCTCGCCGGGGAAATATTTCCTGGCAAAGACGTTGTTGATGATGACTTCATTTGCCTGGTCAAGGCGCAGGCTCTCATTAAATGTCCGGCCACGCAAGATGGGAATACCCATGGCGGCGAAGTAGCCCGAGTCGGCCCAGCGGTTCAGGGCCCAAGTGCCGATACCCCTCGGCAATGGCGGATGCTCGACGATGGTGAAGTCGCTGTCTTCCCAGTAGCCCTGGCCGGGTATCGCCGTCACCAACCCCACGGCATCGACGCCGGGCAATGCGCGCAGGCGGGACAGCAACGCGTCGAAGAAGTTCACGGGCATGGGTCCCGGCGTTTTGTAGCGCACGCCGGGAAGGGCGAAGCGCATGGTGAGGACGTTTTGCGTGGCGCAGCCCATGTCAGCCGAGCGCAGGCGCTGATAGCTCTTAAGGAGCAGACCGGCGCCAATCAGGAGTACTACGGTAAGGCCGACTTCCAAGGTGAGCAGGACGCGCCGCAGGGTAGCGCGTGTCTGACTGCCGCTGGTCGAGCGCGACGCTTCATGCAGGGCAGCGAGGAGGTGGCGGTCGCGGACGGTGAGCGCGGAGATGAGTCCGGCGAAGAGAGCGCAGAAGGCAATCACGCCCACAGTAAACGCAGCCACCACGCCGTCGATGTGAATGCTTTCCACGCGGCTCATGTCCTGGCGGGTTCGCGTGAGCCACTCCAGGACTGCGAACGCCAGCAACAGGCCGAGAGCGCCCCCGGCAGCGGAGAGGATCAGGCTCTCCATCAGGCGTTCGCGCAGAAGGCGGATGCGGCCGCCGCCCATGGCGGTGCGGATGGCGAATTCCTTGCGGCGGGCAATGGCGCGGGCGACCAGCAGGTTGGCGACATTCATGCACGCAATGAGCAACAGGCAGCCGGTGGCTGCAAGCAGGACATAAAGCGGCCGTTTGAAATCGCCCACCAGGGAGTCGAGGAGGGGTCGGCCGCGGGCGCCGGATTGTACGGCCGGATCGTCCAGATGGGCTTCGTGCAGCCGCCGCGAGATGAGGTTTACATCGGCAGCGCCCTGGGCGGGGGAGACGCCGGGCTTTAAACGGCCGACCACGTTGAACATGTGGTTGTCGATCATGGAAATGATCGCGGCGGGCTTGTCGCGGTAGACGGCGGTCCAAATCTGCATTTCGGGCTCGGGGAAGGCGAACCATTCCGGCATGATGCCGATCACGGTGTACGGTTTGGCATCGATGTAGACCGTCTGATTAAGGATGCCGGGATTGGACCCGAAGCGCCGTTTCCACAGACTCCAGCTCAGTATCGCGGTGAAACTGGCGGACGGAGTATCGTCGGAGGCGGTGAAGTCGCGACCCAGGGCGGGCTGTACGCCTAGCGTGGTGAGCAGATTCCAGGAGATTTGCGCGCCCCTAAGCGTCTCGGGCAGTTGGCCGCCGGAGGCCGAAAGGGAGTACCTGCTGGTCTGAACGAGGGCAAGGTCGCTGAACGTCTGGTTGTGGTTCTTCCACTCGGCGTACACGCCCCCGGCGACAATGTTGTAGTCTGTCTCGTCCTTCAGATTGCTCTCGTAGAGCATCATCAGGCGATCGGGGTCCTTGAATGGAAGCGGCTTAAGCAGGACCCCGCGCACCACCGTAAACAGCGCCACGTTGGCCCCGATGCCCAGCGCCATGACAAGCACGGCGATGATGGCGAAGCCGGGCGTGCGGCGCAGGGTGCGAATGCCGTAGCGAACTTCGCGCAAAGCCTGTTCCGCTCCGCGCCAGCTCCAGTTATCGCGCGCCTGTTCACGCAGCAGGGCCGGGTTGCCGAAGCTGCGCAGCGCAGCGTAGTTGGCTTCGTCCGCGTTCATCCCTGCGGACCGGTTCTCCGCAATCTGCCGCTCCAGGTGAAAGCGCAGTTCCTCATCAAGTCGATTTCCCGCGGTCCGCCGGCCGAACAGCATTGCGAGTTTCATGGCGACAAGATCGAACCATCGCATAAACCAGCTCCTGGCTTCTGCCGCTCGCTCCGCGGCACGCAGAACTCACATGCAATACCTCAGGCTCCATGCCGGTGGCCTGAGTCCCTGGTCCCGGGTTTCAGGCTTCCGCCACCACCAGGTTGATGGCGGCCGAAAGGCGGCTCCAGTTGGCGGCTTCCTTTTCCAGTTGCTCGCGCCCGGCGTTGGTCAGCGAATAAAACTTGGCCTGGCGCCCGGTTTCGCTTTCGGCCCACCGGGCCTTGATCCATGCCTGCTGCTCGAGCCGATGCAGCGCGGGATACAGCGACCCCTGCTGCACCTGCAGCACCTCGCCCGAGACCTGCTGGATGCGCTTTGCAATCGCCCAACCATGCATCGGCTCCAGGGAGATGGTCTTCAGGATCAGGAGATCGAGTGTGCCTTGTACGAGATCGCTCGGTTTACCCATGCCTAGATTATCTACAAGCCACATTGTAGATAGTCAAGGTATCTGTGACGAATTGTTACGTCCGGTAACGGGCGATTTCTTTTCGGGGGAAAGGCACATCCTAATATCAGGCTCCGGGTTTCAGATCACGGGATTCCGGAGACGAAGGAACTGCGAACCGGGCCGAGTTTGCGCTTTGTTTTGGCGCATCCGGCCGATTCCGTTGTATGCTCACTTTCGCAAGGGAGTCGTCATGATCACTTCACCGGTCCGTGTCATCACCGTCGAACGCGAATACGGGTCGCGCGGCGGGGAATTCGCTCATGAGCTCGCCGCCCGGCTGGGCTGGCGCCTGCTGGACTCCGAACTGCTGACCGCCGCCGCCCGCAAGGCCTGCGTTCCCGAAGACCTGGCTGCCAAGTTCGACGACCGGCTTGATCCCTGGTACTACCGCTATGGCAAGGTGTTCTGGCAGGACCAGCTCTACTCCACGGCCACCGAACCCGAGGACAAGGTCTTCAACTGCGAACGGATGTACGCGCTGATAAAGCAGGAGATTCTGGAGGAGGCCAAAGTGGGCAACTGTGTCATCGTGGGCCGCGGCGGAGCGGCCGCCCTGGCCGGGAAACCGGGCTGCTTCCACATTTTTGTTTATGCCACTTCGACCGCGAAACGGGCGTGGTTTGCGCAGACTTTCCCCGACCGCGCGCTGCACGCCGACCAGGAACTGGTCGCCCACGACAAGCGTCGCGCCGCCGCCATCAAGCAGTACTACGGCCAGGAATGGTGCGCTCGCGGCCTCTACCACATGCTGCTGAATTCCTGTATCGGGTTTGAACCGATGATCGCCGCGGTGCAGGGATCCATCCAGGCACGCACGGTCGTGGCCCAGGCCTGCGCCAGCTGACCCAGCGCGCCGGCTAGACTTCCATCCGCGCCACCCGCTCCCCGATCCGCGTAAACACTTCCCACGGTATCGTTCCGGCCCTGTCGGCGTGATCGAATGCGGTGATCGTTTCATTCCCCTGGGAGCCGATTATCACCACCTCGTCGCCGGGTTCCACGCCGTCGAGCCCGGTCACATCGAGCACCGCCTGGTCCATGCTAATGCGGCCCACCAGCGGAGCCCGCCGGCCCCGGACGAGGAGTTCGAATCGATTGCCCAGCCGCCGATCCAGACCATCGGCATAACCCAGTGCGATCAATGCCAGCCGCATGGGCTCGGTCGCCACGAACGTGCCGTTATAGCCGATCTCCGTGCCGGAGGGAACATCGCGCAGGCTGACGACGCGCGTCTTCCAGGCCAGCACGGGCCGGAGGTTCCGGCGCGCGGCGGCCAGGGCAGGCGGTTCTTCTTCACTACGGAACGGCGGCTCAAAACGGGGAAGAACACCGTAGAGCGCCAGCCCCGGGCGCAGCATCAGCTTCATCCCGAATCGCCGGGCCAGCGCAGCGATCTCCCCGGCATCGTTGCCCAGAAGCGCCGCCGAGGCGCCCACGCTCAGCCACTCAGGGGCGTACCTTCGCATAATGCGGCTGAGGGCCTCCTCCAGCCGGACGAGTTGGTTCTTCGTGGAAACACCGGCGCTCTCATCGGAGGCGTAGAGGTGCGTCATCACTGCTTCGATCCGCACTCCCGACACCTTCCCGAATCGTGCCAGGACCTTGTCCATCGCGTCGGGCGCCACCCCCTGGCGGCTCATCCCGCTGTCGATCTCGAGATGTACTGCCACCGATCCGGCAGGAGCATTCGCGGGGTTCAAAGCGATCTCCAGCGCGTCCAAATGGGATTCCTCCCACACCACCGGAATCAGCCCGCGCTCGATAACGGCAGTTTCCTGGCCGGGAAACATGCCGCCCATCACCACCAGCCGCGCCTCAGGGCAAAGCGATCGTGCCGCAGCCGCTTCCTCTATACTGGTCACCCCCAGCCATCGCGCCCCGGCGCGGACCGCGGCCGGCGCGCACAGCACCAGCGAATGTCCATAGGCGTCGGCTTTTACGATGGCGAGAAGTTCCGCTTCCGCTGGGGCTGCGGTCCTGAGGAATTGATAGTTGTCTTCGAGGGCGCGAGTCGAGATTTCGACCCAGCAGGGACGCTTTGGGATGGGGGATACCAAGCGACAGTTTATCGTGAGGAGCTGAATCACTCACTGCAGCAGTGCGAACGCAACGACCGTCTCGTCAGTGCTTCCCACCTCGGCCAGAAGTTCGTCCTCCAACTCGTTCGGGACGGTCATCTCGCAGGACGCGATCTCCGGTTCGCTCGCGCCCACAAAACACAGCTCGCAGCAGCCCAGCGCATCTCCGTCGCCCACGCGTACGGGAGGCCCGAAAACGCGGCACGTCATGGGGCGCCACTCGTACACCTGGCAGGCACCGGTAACCGGATCGAGGGCTGGGCAGGGGGCGTCGTTGGCGAAGTCTTCGAATTGCTTTTGATGGTCCGGAGAAGTTCCAAGCACGCCACTCGCGAAATCGCCGGGGAACTCCGCCCCGTGCTCGTCGATCCAGGCGCGTGCGCGGCCTTCGACAGCCGCAGCGCGGTCCGGGTCGGTGGTGCGCAGCGCGTTCATCCCGGTCCGCAGCCGCTCGGAGTCCAGTGCATTGATGGCGAACGCTCCATGGCAGCATTGTGTGCACCCGAGCCGGCAGGCCAGCCACGGCCCCGCGCGCCTGGCGGCCTCGGCCAGGGTCGCGTCCATAATTTGGACCAGTTGGGAGTCGCGTCCGGGTAGCGGCATAGTTCAAGCTTACGAAATTGCCGTGAAATGCGCGCCGGGACGGTAATCGGGGTGCTCGCTCTCCCACCGGATCGCCGGACCTGTTATAACGGCCGAAGAGGCCGCGATTGCTTTACCTGGAGCACACGCCCGCGCCGCCCCTGAACCGTTTCGTTCAGACGCTGTGGTACGCCCGCGCCCCCCAGGCAAATCACACCCGCGAACGCGTTCTGCCCAGCGGGCACACGCAGGTGATTCTGAACCTGGCGCGCGATTACCTGCTCGACTGCCCCGAAGGGGAGCCGGAGCGCCGATCGGCCGGCTCGGCTGTGATTGGGGCGCGGTCGGGCTACGAAATCGTCAACACGTCCGACATGGCGGATCTGATCGGCATTGTGTTCCAGCCGGACGGGTTTCCGCTATTCGCCGCCGATCGCGCCGACCTGTTCAGCAACCGCGGCGTAGACCTGGAGGATGTGTGGGGGAATCCGGTCCGCGCCCTGCGCGATCGATTGCGTGAACTGCCCAGCCCCGCGGAGAAGTTGCTCTGTCTCGAGCGCTTCCTGGCCCAGACCTTTGCCGCGCGTCTGTTCGAGCCTCGGCCACCTAACCAGTGCGCCGTCCGATACGCGCTGCAGCGCTTTGCCGGCGCCCCCTCCGCCGTGACGGTGCGCGATGTGGCGCGCAGCACCGGCTGGAGCGAGCGGCGGTTTTCCCAGGTCTTCCGCGAGCAGGTGGGCCTGTCGCCCAAGGTATGGTGCCGGGTGCGGCGCTTCCAGCGAGCCGTGAATCAATTGCATGCGGGCGCGGACGTGCCCTGGTCGCGATTGGCACTGGACTGCGGCTACTACGACCAGTCCCACTTCGCCAACGAGTTCCGCGCATTTTCCGGTGTGGACGTGACGACTTACTCCATCCATCGCACTCTTTGGGCCAACCACATCGCCGCAGATGCGGGATAGAAAGCAATCGGGCGGGTGCGGGGTGCCCCAAGTCCCGATTTTGGGACTTGGGAGGGAATCGCCCTGACCCGCGAACCTATCGGTAAAATTTCCGATTTTTCCAAGAGACCACCGGCACTCGCCTGTCATTCTCGACAGGTAGTCATCCGAGGAGGTCCAATGCCCAATTCCACCATCATGCCCGCCATGCGCTACAAGAACGCGCCCGCTGCCATCGACTGGCTCTGCCAGGTGCTCGGCTTCACCCGGCACGTTATTTACCCCCAGCCGGACGGATCCATCGGCCACGCCGAGCTCACGCTGAATGGAGGAATGATCATGCTCGGCTCGGAGAAGAACGACGAATACGGCCGCGGCTTCAAGTCACCCTCCGAACTGGGCGCCGAAACCCGCAGCGCCTACATCATCGTGGCCGATGCGGATGCGGTTTACGCTAAAGCTGAGGCGGCTGGCGCGACCATTGTCCGGCCCTTACAGGACACCGGCTACGGCAGCCGCGAGTTCACGGTAAAAGACCCGGAGAGCCACTCCTGGAGCGTGGGAACATACGATCCCTGGGCGGCGCATAATAGCTGAACGCCCGAGTTCCCCTTTCCGCGCCCACTCGAGCGAGGTCGTTCCCATGAAACGTACGCGGCACGCGGCGCCTGGCTTTGTATTCGTTGCGTCCTGCCGAATATCTGCGTCGGCGATGGCGGCATTTTCTCCCGGGACGAATGAGTGACAAATTTTTTACATGTACTTACACCCGCAGGTATCGCAATCAGGTACGATTTGGCCCATGGCTGCGTATCGCGTGGATGTGCGCAAGTCTGATGAAGGATACAGTGCGTCCTGTCCCGAGCTGCCCGGCTGCTGGTCGCAGGGATCGACCGAAGCGGAGGTGCTGGCCAACATCCAACTCGCCATCCAGGAGTACATCGACGCGGCGGAAGAAATGGGCCTGCCGTAGACGAGGTTCGCGTTCCATGAGCATGGCATCGCATCGGCGCATTCCGTTCTTCCGCCACCGTGAACACGGGAATGGAAGTGCAACCGAAATTCCTGGAATTGATTACCGGTTGGCGGTCGCTGCTCTGGAAGACGCCGGGTTCTGGGTTCTGCGCGAGGGCGTCCACATAATCATGACCAACGGAACACGCATCCTGACGATCCCCTGTCACGACCCAGTCCATGCGCTCACGATGGAAGGCATCGTGCACGACGCCGGATTAAGCGCGGCGCAATTCCGCCAGCTACTCTGAAAAACCGGGTGAAAGTTTCAATCAACATCGAATATCTTGCCCGGGTTCATGCGATTCCCGGGATCGAGCGTGCGCTTGATGGCGCGCATGATCTCCAGCGCCTCACCGTGTTCGGCAGCGAGGTATTTTTTCTTGCCCAGTCCCACGCCGTGCTCGCCGGTGCAGGTGCCGCCCATGGCCTGCGCGCGTTTCACCAGTCGTGCTGCGAACGCGTCCACTTCCGCCGTCTCGCCCGGCGGGTGCATGCATTGCACATGAAAATTCCCATCGCCGACGTGCCCCACGATGGTGGCGACAAACGTGCCGGCATCGATCTCAGCGCGGGTGGCCACGATGCACTCCGCCAGGCGGGAGATGGGCACGCAAACATCCGTGGTCAACACCGCGGAGCCCGGCTGCAATGCCTTGGCCGCGTAGTACACGTCATGACGTGCCTTCCACAGGCGCTCGCGGCCGGCCGGCGCCGTCTCCCACGTGAACCCCAGTCCGCCATGTTCGCCGGAAAGCTGTTCGGCCAGTCGCGCGGTTTCCGCCACCACCGCCTCGCTGATTCCGTGGAACTCGAACAGCAGCGTGGGACGCACCGGCAGCTCCAGCTTGGAATAACGATTGATGGCGTCCACCAGGCGATCGTCCATAAACTCGATCCGCGCCACTCCGAGGTTGAGTTGAATCACCTCGATCACGGCATTGACCGCCCCTGCGATCGTCTCGAAGGCGCACGTCGCCACGCCCATCGCTTCGGGCAGTCCATGCAACCGCAGCGTCACCTCGGTGATGACGCCGAGTGTACCTTCGGCTCCCACGAACAGCCGGGTGAGGTCATATCCCGCGCTCGATTTGCGGGCGCGCGTGCCGGTGCGGATCACGCGCCCATCCGCCAGAACCACGGTGAGCCCCAGCACGTTCTCGCGCATGGTGCCGTATCGCACGGCCGTGGTGCCGGACGCGCGAGTGGACGCCATGCCGCCCAGCGTCGCATCCGCCCCGGGATCGATGAAGAACGTCAGCCCCGTGTTTTCCAGGGCCTTGGCAAGCTGCTTGCGGCTGACTCCGGCTTCCACGGTTGCATCCATGTCCTCCACGCCGATGCGCAGGACGCGGTTCATTTCCCGCATGTCGATCGAAATCCCGCCGCGCACCGCGTGCACCTGCCCCTCCAGGGAAGTACCCGCACCGAAGGGAACCACGGGCAGGTTATAACGGGCGCTTACCTCCACAATGCGGCTGACTTCTTCCGTCGATTGCGGAAAGCAGACCAGGTCAGGAAGCGCGGGCGGGTGCGAGCTTTCATCATGGCTGTGGTGCTCGCGGGCAACAATCGCGGCGGTGGCGCGGTCGCCTAAAAACGCGCGCAGGTCGGCAAATGCGGATTCAATGGTGGAGGAGTGGGCAGCGGGGGGCGACATGCAAAGCCTGTAAAGGAATCTTATGCGAATCTCCGGCCGCTGACTCAATGACAATTCGAGTCTGGTTGAACGCGCGCACTTCCGGGGCCGTGCCGTATAGTCGTTGCGTGACGAGGAGGTCGCCGTTGATGCGCATTTCTGTCTTTGTAAGGTTGGGTGCCGTGGTTTTCGTTTCCGCAAATCTATCTGCCCAGGGTGGTTTGCTGCTGGTGGCGCAGAAGGGCGACAAGAGCCTGGCGATTGTCGATCCGGCGCAGGGAAAGGTTCTTGCCAACGTAGCGGAGGGGGGCACTACGGGGCACGAGGTCACGGCGTCTCCCGACGGCCGTTTGGCTTACGTACCCATCTACGGCAACTCCGGCGTGGGTAAGCCGGGCACTGACGGAAGCAACATGATCGTCATCGACCTGGCATCACAAAAGGTGGTGGGCAACGTGAATTTCGGGCACGGGGTGCGGCCGCACGACCCCGTGTTCGGACCGAAAGACGGACTGCTTTACGTAACCACGGAGCTGGACAAGACGGTATCGATCATCGATCCCAAAACACTAAAAATCGTAGGCTCCATTCCGACCGGCCAGCCCGAAAGCCACATGCTCGCCATCTCCCATAACGGGCAGCGCGGATATACCGCCAACGTCGGCCCGGGAACCGTGTCGGTCCTGGACCTGCAGGCCCGCAAAACGCTGAAAGTTATTCCCGTCTCCGGGGACACGCAGCGCATCGCGATCTCCCCCGACGACCGCTGGGTCTTCACCGCCGATCAGACCAAGCCGCAAATGGCCGTGATCGATACCCAAAGCAACGAGGTAAAGCACTGGATTCCGCTCATCAGCGCGGGGTACGGCGGTGCACCCACGCCGGACGGCAGGTGGTTCCTGGTGGCGCTTCCCGATGTGAACAAGGTAGCCATGATCGATGTGGGCGCTATGCAGGTGGTGCGCAACATCGATGTGGCTGCCTATCCGCAGGCGGTCGTCATCAGCCCCGATGGCCGCACCGCGTACGTGAGTTGCATGCGTGCCAACAAGGTTGCTGTCATCGATGTTTCCAGCGGCAAGACTACGCGCACGATCGACACCGGCAGCCAGACCGACGGGCTGGCATGGGCGGCGCGATAGGAGAAACATGAACGAGATCGACTTACAAGGCCGCACCGCGATTGTGACCGGTGGCGCCCAGGGCATCGGATTTGCAATCGCATCGCGGCTCATCCAGTCGGGCGCAAAGGTTTCGGTGTGGGACCGCGATGCTGAAACCCTGAGCCAGGCCGCGGCCGGACTCCGCGAGGTAACCACGGCAGCCGTCGATGTGACAGACGCTGACGCCGTGCAGCACGCCGCCGATGCAGCCGCGAAACAGCACGGCAGGATTGACATTCTGGTCGCGAATGCTGGAATTGCCGGGCCCAATCACAAGCTTTGGGAATACCCGCCCGATGCCTGGAAGCAGGTGATCGATATCAATCTTTCCGGCATCTTCTACTGCTGCCGCGCGGTTGTGCCGTACATGATTCGGCAGAACTATGGGCGCATCGTAACGGTCGCGTCCATCGCCGGGAAGGAAGGCAACCCCAACGCTTCGGCCTACAGCGCCTCGAAAGCCGGCGTGATCGCCCTGACCAAGTCGCTGGGCAAGGAAACCGCGGAAAAGAACATTTCTGTAAACTGCATTACCCCGGCAGCGGCGCGCACGCGCATCTTCGAGCAGATCACTCAACAGCATATCGACTTCATGCTCGCGAAGATACCGCGCGGCCGTTTTCTGGAGGTGAATGAAGTGGCCTCCATGGTGGCGTGGCTGGTTTCGGAAGAGAATTCGTTCACGACCGGCGCGGTGTTTGACCTGAGTGGCGGAAGAGCCACGTACTGAATCGCGAAGAGACACAGCCAAAGAAAGGTAAGTCATCCCCATGATTCAATCTGGCCAGGTCGCCATGGTGACTGGCGCGGGCAGCGGAATTGGCCGGGCGGTCGCGCTGGCTTTCGCGGAGAATGGCTACGCGGTTGTTCTCGCCGGCCGCCGCATCGAAAGGCTGCAGGAGACCGCCGCCGCGGCCGGACAGAACGGCGGCCGCATGCTGGCGATCGCCACCGATGTCGGTCAGCCGGAGTCGGTAGAGGCGCTCTTCGCGGGAACGCGCGATGCATTCGGTCGTCTGGATGTTCTATTCAACAACGCCGGAGCAACCGCTCCCGGGGTTCCCATGGACGAACTCACGTTTGCGCAGTGGAACCAGGTGGTGAGCGTCAACCTGACCGGCGCATTTCTGTGCGCACAGGGGGCGATGCGCATGATGAAGGCGCAGCAACCGCGCGGCGGACGCATCATCAATAACGGATCCATCTCCGCGCACGCTCCGCGGCCCAACTCGGCTCCATACACCGCTACCAAGCACGCCATCACGGGCTTGACCAAGTGCATTTCCCTCGATGGCCGCGCGCACGACATCGCCTGCGGGCAGATCGATATCGGCAATGCCCTTACCGACCTCAGCGAGAGGTTTCAGACCGGGACCATGCAGGCGAACGGCGAAATTCGTCCCGAGCCAACCTTCGATGTAAAACACGTGGCCGACGCGGTGCTTTACATGGCCGGCCTGCCGTTGGACGCGAACGTGCAGTTTATGACCATCATGGCGACGAAGATGCCGTTTGTGGGCCGCGGCTGACGAGTGCTTCATGGCATCGCTGGCGCCGCGGTGCGCAGCATGAGCGCCACCCATTCCGCGGAAGGCAGCCCGCAACTTGCCAGCTTTTGAATTTCCTTTTCGACGTCGTAGGCGACCCGACGGATTTGCGGCGTGCCGTCGTCCAGGAGTAAGTAGCTGGCGCGCGGATCGCCGTCGTGGGGCAGGCCGACGCTGCCGCAATTGATCAGGAGCTTCACGGTTCCGGTCAGCCGTCGGATGGACGGCAGATGCGTGTGCCCGAAGACCACGAGCGGCTGGCCTAACGCGCCATACGCACGATCGAGATCGGAGTCGGGTGCGTTCGCGGGCGGAGCTTTCCAGCACGTCTGCGGCGAAGCGTGCACCACGGCCAAACCGGCCCGGACCAGTGCGATTGGCAGCTGCCCGAGCCATGACAGTCGGACTTCACCCAGAGCCTCGCGTGTGAACGCGGCCATTCCACGCACCACGGCCCAGAGTGCCGGCGGTGCCGAGGAACGGCGCGCGAATTCTTCCAGCGAATCCGGCCGGCTCAGCATTTCATCGCCATTGCCCATCACGCCCGGCCATCCCATGGCGCGGATCCGATCCACGACCTCCACCGGGCTGGAACCGCCGTCGGCAAGGTCGCCGGCGTGGATTACAAGGTCGGGCGCAGCGTCCCACAAATCCGCGCTCACCGCGTCAAGAGCGGTGAGGTTGCCGTGAATGTCAGACAGGATGGCGATGCGCATGAAACCGGTCCCTGGTCCCCATGGTGCCATGTCCGGTTACACGGCCCGTGCGCATAAGGGAATGGCAGACACGGGCGGCGTGCGCGCTACATCGAATGGAGCCTCCAGTATCGGTACATGTCCGGCGCGAGCGAATATGCGGCATACCCGATCACAAGCCCTGAAACAATCCAAAGTGCCTTTCTCATGCTTCCTCCATGTTCTGGTTCGGGAGTTATTCCTGCCGGCCGGCGGTTGCTTCCACGGGAAGATATTGCCGGATCAGCCGCTCAACCATGCGTGCAGCCTCGGGAATGGCGGCGGCCACGGCGTTGGAGAGGCCCATCTGGCCGGCGAACTCATCGCCAAATTCTGCCGGCTCGCAGCCCACCACGAAAACCTGCGCCGTAATCTCGCCCAGCGAGCGCGCCAGCGAAAGCACGCGGTAGGGATCCATCGAGTGCGGATCGATGCTCGCATCATTGTCGGCATCCTCCTCAATTTCCAGCAGGTAGAGATCGCCCGCATCTCCTCCGCGCATGATGGCGTCCACGATAACGACCGCGCTCCAGGGTTCCAGGAGCGCGTAAGCGAGGTCGAGCCCGCGAATGCCGTAGTCCACTACCACCACTTGTTCGGGCAAACCGCGGGTGTCAAGTTCGCGCGCCGCTTCCACGCCGAAAGCATCGTCGCCCAGAAATATGTTGCCTACGCACGCCACCAGGACGTTCCCCCTGGCACCATGGCTCATGGCTCCCTCCTCAACTCACTTCCAGCTTGATCGGCTCCACTTCTTCCGGCGAAAAGAAGAAGCGGTGGCCCGGCTGGCGGAGCATTCCCAGGTCCTTGCCGGGGTCGTCTTCAAGAACAATCGCGAGCTGCACGTTGTCCTCGAGGTCCTGTTCGATCGCCTCGATTATGGCCGTGCGGCCCTCTATTGCCATGTCCATAATGTCCGCGCGCTTCTGCGGCCACACGCGCACGCGATCACCCTTGCGTAACTCGACGCCGAAAACGGTAATCGAATCGAGCGGCGGCTTTTCCTCAAATGGATTCCAGGGCTGTATCGGATCGCCGACAGGCTGCGCAGGCGAAATCCCCGGCGGCGCCATCCCGCGCAGCGCGCCATGTACTTTCAGCAGGTGCTCTTCAGGCAGCGACTCGGTGCGCTCGAGAATCCTGCGCGCGTAAGGATCGCCTCGGCGTATCTCCTGTTTCTCTGCATCGGAGAGCGTCAGCACACGCAACGCCAGCATCTCATCCATCTCGGTACCGTCGAAGAAATCACCCGCGCTCTCGGCCGCGATCTGCGGATAGTCATACAGGATGATCGGCGAACAAAGCATTTCGCTGCGGCTGCCCGGATCGCCTGCCAGAACGGGAAACACACCGCGGTTGTTGCAGGTGGATGCGAACGCCGCAAGATTCGCCGGCGGATCAAGAAGCGAGATCAGCGCGCCCTCTTCAACATGGACCAGCAAATGTGCTGACGTGAACGCCGACTGGCCGGCAGTGCGGCGCAACCATGGCTCAGCGCCGGGCCGCGGAGTTTCATTCGACAGGGTTGCGGATACGCGGTACACGCCCGTAGAGAGTACCTCGGCATGCAGTGTTAGTGAGGCGGACAGCGCCGCCGGGAATGAAAGTTCGCCGGCAGGCTCCGCCTCCGTGGCGAGATTCTCCGCAAGCAATTGGTGATGCATTCCACGCAGGATTTCGCTGACACGCAGCCCGGAAAGAGTCCAGCTGCGGACCGCACCCTGATCCCATTCGCCCTGGTCCAATTCCCCCGTATCCTTGGTGGCGGCCGGAACCAGTTGCAAAAGGCGGATGCGAAAATCGAGCGTGCTTTCGGGGACGCCCTCGACAATCATTTCACTGTGAAACGACCACGGCTCCTCCGGTTGTTGCGCTTGCGCGAACTCACGCGGATACAGCGTGCCGAAGTTCCACCTCTGGCGGTTTTTGGTCGACGTTGGCCGATAGGGATAGAGGATGTAGCCCTCGAACAGCACGGCGTCGGCAATCTTCTGCACGCTTTCGAAGCTCATGCGCGAACGCCTCCAGCCGGTTGCAGGGAAGCGTCGGCCTTGTTGCGCTCTCCGCGCTCGGCGCGTTCCAGGAGGTGCTCGATGAGCTGGTGCCACATGGGAAGCTGGTGCGCCACTTTGTACCGGTAGAGGCGATCGAAGGTTTCTCTGGGAAGGCGGACCCATAGGGTGTCGGGGTAATGCGCGTCGATCGCGGCCCGCCATTTCTCCGCCGGCAGTTGAAAGCGGGTTTCGCTGTGCCATGGGATTTGCGTCGCCTGCAGCGCGCCGTTGGCGGCGGTGTAGAACACCGTCCCGCTGAACAGCACTGAACATCGAATCGCTCCCTGCTCAAGCCCATAGAAATACTTGGTGGCTGCGACATCGAAATCGAGCGTGCAAGGCAGCGGGAGGTCGATGGTGGTGGCCTCAGTGAACCCGGGTACTTTGAGCACGGCGATGGTCCACACCAGCGGCTTCATGGTGCGTGCCCAGCGTTCGCGTTCGCCAAACAGATCGAGGAGGCGCGCTTCTTCTGACTCGGTATATGCACGACCCAGAGGCTCGATCAAGACCTGGCAATTGAGAAGAATCGACTGGACGGGCTCGTGCGCGGGCGCATTGGCTATGTGCAGGCGGCCCGCGAGCGTCGGCACGGCTGCATAGGGCATGGGCGCAACATCATGAATGCGGAATGCGAGATCAGGCATGGCGTACCTCGAATACAGGTTCGGCTTTCTGCCTCATGTCACGGGTTTGCGGTGCCGGTGGTGCGGTGGATCGAGAAACGCATATTGGAGGCCACCGCATGAAGTCCGCCCGTAATGCGGCCAGACCCTTGCGGGGTTCACGTTCACACTGAGTAAGGAACATAGAACATCGTTTCTGGCCCCGCCCACCTTCGCTCCTCCGTGGGCAGCATCCCTCGATCCCACCGCAAACCTCGTTAATACTGAATACTAATTGTCCCGCCAGTTACAAGCCATCTCCAGCCTGCCCCGCCGCCTCCCTTGCCCCCGCCGCCTCTCGAGTAGTACGCAGTATAGGTCAGCTTCAGGACGCCGGTGTAAGGCACCCCTTGTTTATTCGATCCTTTGAAGTTGTAGAGTAGCGAGCCGCCATACCTCGAGATAGGTTGATACGGCGTGTTGACGATCAGCGCACCGTATCCACCATCGGGTCGCTGCCCTTGCAGGCCGAGTGGATCGGTACCGGTGAAGTAGATGAACCCGCCGCTGGTCTGTTGGTCGACCCAGATGGTTTCATTGACGAGTTCGGTGCCGTCGTGGACCACGGCCGGAATGCCGTCGCAGTAGGGGCTCATTGGGCCGCAAACGTGCTGGCCTAATGTGCCGGTGAGGGTTTGCGCGTGCAGCATCGTGGATGCCGCGAGGATGAGAATTGCTGCTCCGAGGCACTTACGCATCGTGCTACCTCCCGAGGGAATGGATGATGCCTTTAAAGTAGGTATCCTCGGGCTCCCAGCACAAAATAGTCAGTTAATAAGTTCGGCTGATTCGCACGGGCCTGGCCCACGCTTGCGACCCTCGCCGACGATCTTTTTTTTACTTAAGGATCAGGCTGAATCGTCTGGGGTGGTACTCGGCGGAACTAGGGAGGGGCTTGATCTACGTCCATGGTTCCCTGACGGCAAATCGCATTGGGGCTTCCGCCTGGATCAGCCTGTACCGAGCGTTTCCACCGCTGTGCATCATCCAGGAACGCGGCAATCGCGCCCCATACTTCGGTGCCGCCCGAGAGGCCGCGCCACCGGGTTCGAATCAGCCCCACCAGGCGGAAGCACTCGTCTATGGGAGCGATGAGATACGCGTGCCGATCGCCCACCCGGCTAACCAGCAATGCCTCTACCAGGGGTCGGAGCCTGCGCAACTCGCGATGTTCATCGAACCGCGCGTGCAGGCTTCCAAACGACAGTTGCGATTCGATAGCGCCGCCCGGGCTGGGGTACATGGCCGCCAGTCCGCCGTCCTCCGTGCGGAAGAAGAACGCCAGGCGAATGGGAATCGCGAGCTCCTCCCATTCGAAATCGCTGAGCGAGAAATCCTCCAGCGGCCGCACCTGGCGTGGGATTCGCAAATACCGCTTGGCGCCCACGGCGGATCCTGATCGTGGGGATGCCTGGATGCCTTCCTGGCCGCTGAACAGAATGGCGCACGCATCGCAGGAGCAGTGGATGCGGCGCGATGGCGTTTCCAGCAAATGCGGATGTTCGTCACCGAGCGCGCGCCCGCACAACTCGCACCGCTCCGCAGGCGCAACCGGCTGCGCGAATTGCTTCAGCGCCGACAGCGCCTCCCGCGATACTTGCCGTTCATGGAGTTTCTCGTTCTGCATTCACTTGCACCCGAAGGCCCAGCGACTGGAGCCCCACTGTCTACATGGTGAAAGCTTCGCTATCTGCGCTACGCTGGTGGAAGATGAGGCATGCGCGGGTCGATCGGTTCGCGCTTCTTGGCATTGATTCCGGTCGCATTACGGGCTGTCGACGCCTCTGTCTCGCGTCCCGGCTCCGTTTTCCAGCGTGCCCATTCCTCTCCGCGATGCGTCCCGGGAACGTGCGCAGGGCTGTCTGGTTTTGTCTTTGGCTTGTTCATACGCTCTCCTTGCCGATCTCCGCCGCGCCTTCATCCGGCGCGCAATGTCACCAGTTCGGGATGCGCGGGCGCCGCCACCTTTTCCGAAATCACGGTGGAAACTTCGGGCGCCATATCGTGGATGGCTTCCTCGATGGTGCGCTTCATGGTCTCAGTGGACGACGCGCAACTCCCGCACGCGCCGTGCAGCCGGACCTTCACTACGCCGTTCTCGATCGACTCCAACTCCACGTCGCCGCCATGCGAATGGAGATACGCGCGAGCCACGTCCAGCGCTGCGAGCACGCGTTCCTCCAGCGGCACGGGATGAATGCCGTGAAGCGACAACACACCCGACACGACTTCATCCTTAGCGATGGCGTCCAGCAGCAGGTCCCCATCCGGTTCCGCCGCGATCGCGTCCAGAATTCGCTCGATTGCGACGCCGTGCAGCTCGATCACCGCCTGGAGGAGTTCCTGCGCCACGGCGCGCGTGGCCGAATCTCCGGCAGACTGTACGCGATGCACCAGTTCCTCGATGCGCTCGCTCCTGCGGGTGAATTCACGCCTCATTTCCGGCATCAGCGGTGTTCCTCGTTTCCGTGCGCGCCGAACATCGGCATGTGCCGCACTTCCAGCAGCCGGGTCTTGCCGTTGAACATGTGCACGCCGCAGGGCAGGCACGGATCGAAACTCCGCACCGCGCGCATGATGTCGATCCCCTTGAATTTCCCCGGCCCGTTTTCCTCGAAAATGGGCGTATTCTGCACCGCATCCTCGTAAGGACCGGGCGTCCCGAACACATCGCGGGGACTGGCGTTCCACGGGGTCGGCGGATACGGATGGTAGTTCGCGATCTTGCCGTCGCGAATCACGACGTGATGCGACAGAACCCCGCGTACCGCCTCATGGAACCCGCAGCTGATGGCGTCGTCAGGCACCGTGAACTCAGACCAGGTCTTGGTCCGCCCGGCGAACAACTCCTTCATCGCCTTGTCCAGGAAATGGTGCGCGATGGCGCACGCGTACGCCTGGAAGTAGGTGCGCGCCCGGTCGCGCTCGATAGCGTTCGACCATTGCGGCACTTTCCACTCGTACTCCACTTCCGGCCGCATGGCCGTTTTGGGCAGGCGAATTTTCACGCTGTTGCCGGTCGCCTCGATGTACTCGTTTTTCACCAAGCCGGACAGAGCCGTTGACCACAGCCGCGCAATCGGGCCTCCCCCGGTATCCAGGGCCAAATGATCGCCAGTGTTCTTGTCATACCAGCGCGGCGACATCACCCAGGTATAGTTGCCGTTGAAGTCGCGCTTCTGCGGCCGCGGCATCGTGGTCTGGTTCCAGGGATGGTTGCGATCCACCGGGTTCCCGGCTGGATCGCTGCGCACAAACACCTCGGAGGTTTCCCACGAGTCGTAAAACGAGCTGCCCAGCAGGATGCGGATGCCGAGATTGATGTCGATCAGGTCGTTGGTGACCAGCTTGCCATCCACCACCACGCCCGGCGTCACGAACATCTTGCGGCCCCAATCGCCCATGCGGCGATAGGTGTAGTCGCAGTGCTCCGGATCATTGAAGGATCCCCAGCAGCCCAGCAACACGCGCCGCTGGCCCACCTTCTCGTAACCGGGCAGCGCCTCGTAAAAGAAGTTGAACAGATCATCATGGAGTGGAAGCACCCGCTTCATGAACTCCGTGTACTTGGCCAGGCGCACCGCGTAATCCGTAAACAGCTGCACGGTGGGCACCGTTCCCGTACCCCCCGGATACAGCGTGGAGGGATGCACGTGCCGCCCTTCCATAAGACAGAACATCTCGCGCGTGGTGCGGCTCATCTGCAGGGTCTCGCGATAGAACTCGCCTGTAAACGGATTAAGCGCCGTCATGATGTCGGAGATTTTCTGATAGCCGTGCTTGTCGGCGTTGGGCGCCGCGGTGTTCTGCGCCTTTGCCCATACCCCGGGATTGGTCTCCTTTACCATCTGCTCGCAGAAGTCCACGCCCACCAGGTTGTCCTGGAAGATACAGTGGTCGAACATGTACTCGGCCGCTTCCCCCAGGTTGATGATCCATTCGCCCAGGGCGGGCGGCTCCACGCCGAAAGCCATGTTCTGCGCATATACGGCGCAGGTCGCGTGATTGTCGCCGCAGATACCGCAGATACGGCTGGTAATGAAGTGCGCGTCGCGCGGATCTTTCCCCTTCATGAAAATCGAATAGCCGCGAAAGATCGAGGACGTGCTGTAGCATTCGGCCACTTGGCGGTTTTCGAAATCGATCTTGGTAAAGATCCCCAGGCTCCCCACGATTCGGGTGATCGGATCCCAGTTCATCTCCACCAGGTTGCGTTTGCGATTGGAAACTTCACTCTCTGGACGGACCGTGGTTGCCATTGTCTGTTGTCCTCATCGCTTCTGCGCTTGGGCGCGCGTTGACGTGGCAAATCGGAGGTCCGGCGTGCACTGCGCGGACCTTCCCGGGAGGTGGTCTATCGGTAGCGCGACTGGTAGCCGGTGGTGAGGTCCCTGCCGGGGTGACGCCACTTGGGCTCTTTGTTCACCGCGTTATTGGTGATCTCGCGCAGGGTGCGAATCAGCTTGCCGTATTTGCCCACCGCCGCCGTCGAAATCCGCGCTCCCGGCGGTTCATCCATGAACGGCATGAACTTGTCGGGGAAGCCCGGCATGGTGCAGCCGATGCAGATGCCGCCCACATTGGGACACCCGCCGATGCCGCGCATCCACCCTCGCTTGGCAACGTTGCAGTTCACCACCGGACCCCAGCAGCCGACCTTCACCAGGCATTTCGGCGAACCGTATTCGAGCGCGAAATCCCCCTGCTCGTAATAACCCGCGCGGTCGCAGCCTTCATGCACGGTCTTGCCGAATAGCCACGTAGGGCGCAGTTGATCGTCCAGCGGAATCATGGGAGCCATGCCTGCCACCTGGTAAAGCAGGTAGAGCACCGTCTCCATGAAATTGTCCGGCTGCACCGGGCATCCGGGCACGTTCACCACCGGCAGTCCACCCGCGGAGCGCCAGTTCCAGCCGAGATAATCGGCCAGGCCCATGCAGCCGGTGGGGTTGCCGGCCATCGCGTGAATCCCGCCATACGTCGCGCATGTGCCGATGGCAATGGTGGCCAGCGACTTGGGCGCCAGCCGATCGATCCATTCGCACGTGGTGATGGGCTGGCCCGTTGTTGCGTCCGTGCCCATTGCCGCCCAGTAACCTTCGCGCTTGATCTGCTCGTTCGGTATCGAACCTTCCACGACCAGCACGAAAGGCCCCAGCTTGCCCTGTTCAGCGTCGTAGAAGTGCATCATGAAATCGTCGCCCACTTCGTAGGCCAGAACGGGATTGTGCAGGTGTACCTTGGGCAGCCCGGGGATGGCTCCGAGCAGAACGTCCTCAATGCTGGGCTGCTCCGCTGCGGTTACGGAAACCGAATCTCCGTCGCAGGACAGGCCCGCGGTGATCCAGAGAATGTGAACTTCAGAGGGCGGTGCTGCCGCAGAGGGCGCTGCCGCAGCACTGCTGGAGGAACTCGAGTGGGGACTCATAGTCGCCTTCCATGTACTTAGGTCGGGTTCGGGTGGGGAAAAAACGAGCGGAAAGAAGATATCGCGACATTCCTGGCGCGATATTCCTCGGGCTCAGACGCGCAGACCTCCGTCCGCATGCTTTGGACGTCACGTGGGATGCCGCATTCCCGCGCGGAGATGCCCGGGTAGTGGAGGAATTCGCGTGCGGTATCCCACCGCGCGATCTATGCCTTCGAAAGAATGATTCGGAACGAAGAGGGCACCCAGGTCTCGATGCTGAAACCTGGGTGAGAATGATTCCTGCGTGGAACGAACCGGTGCAACGGTTCAGCGAACGCTATTCAGCGCGCAGAGCCTCCACCGCGTTTACGCGCGCCGCGCGCGCCGCCGGGACAGCCGAGGCCGTCACCGCTGCCGCCAGGATCACAAAGGCCGAAGCGAAGAACGCCAGCGCCCCTAGTTGGTGAAGCTCGCCGATGTAGCGGGCGATCACCCGCGACGTGGCGAAGCCGAGCACCACGCCTGCACCCACG
>DASXXV010000289.1:0-3887 GCA_036502905.1 Occallatibacter sp.
ATAGGCGAGATCGCGCCCGAGGGGAAGAACAACAGTGTATTCAGCACTCCGAACATTGCCCGCGGCACCAGCGGATCGTCCACCCGCACCATCATCAGAAACATCATGCCGTTGAAGGCGAGCGACGTCCCCAGGATGAGCAGTAACAGGTACAGGTCCGCCGCGGGATGAAAGATGACCCCCAGCCCCGCCATGAGAGACCCGATCACGGTGAGCGAAATCCCCGCTAGCACCGCCTTGATCGCGCCCGCCACGTTCAGCCCCATCACCAGTTCCAGCTTGCTGATCGGCGTCACCAGGTAACCCTCGTGCACGCCCCGCGCCTTGTCGTCGATATACAGCATCCCGCCGCCGATCATCACCGAGATGTACATGGCCAGCGCGATCGACCCCGCCAGTAAATACTTCATGTACTCGACGTATGGGTAAAGCTCCACGATCTGCAGCGCGATGTCAGTCACCACACGCTTGGAAATGACCGGCTGATTGAGAGCGGTGACCAGGGACTGCATCTCGCTCTCGATGCTGCCGCTCATGGCCTGGTCGGAGTTGTCCACCACCAGCCCGATGCGCGGCGCGTCTTGGGAGTACACACGGCGCGAATACTGCGGCGGAATGATGACCGCCGCGTCCACCTTGCCGGTTCTCACGTCTTCCCGCGCCGTGTACTCGTCCTGGTATGGAACGGTGGTAAACGTGGCGATGTTCGCCGCCACCGAGTCGAATGCCTCGTGCACCTTTACCGCCTGCGGCCCGCGGTCATTGTCCACCACCGCCACGCGCGCGCCCTGGATGTGCCCGCCATATGCGTGTCCGAGGATCACCAGCTGCACGATCGGCAGCATCATCGACATGATCATCAAAACCGGCGATCGGAAAAACTTGCGCATCTCGCGCTCGACAATGGCAAGGAATCGGTTCATGGGTTTGCTCCGGGCCGCGGCGGCATCTGGAACACGGCCTTCACCTGCTCATCGCGCAGCTGCCGGCCCGTGTAGTGAACAAAGACATCGTCCAGCGACGTGTTCTGCACGCTGAGCGAACTGATCGGCTCGCCCAGCCCTGCAGCCATCTCCACCAGTTGCGTCGTGGTCTGCGACCCGTTGGACGTCAGCACCCGGTACACGCCCGCCGATTGCGACTGCACCTCCGTAACTCCCGGGAGCGCCTTCAGGCGCGCCTTCCATTCTTCCGACTCGCGCGCGAACTGCAATTCCACAACGTTCGATCCCGGCACACTCTGCTTCAGTTCCACGGGCGTGCCCAGGGCCACCAGTTTGCCGTGATCCACAATCGCAATGCGATCGCACAACCGGTCTGCCTCTTCCATGTAGTGGGTTGTAAGCAGCATGGTGAGATTCCGCTTTTTCTTCAGGTTGTTCAGCATCTCCCATACAGCTATGCGGCTCACCGGGTCGAGGCCCGTGGTGGGCTCATCGAGAAAAAAGATGCGCGGATCGTGTACCAGCCCGCGGGCTATCTCCAGCCGCCGCCGCATGCCGCCGGAGAGCGTCTTGGTCTGCGCGCCGCGCCACTTCGTCAGGTCCACGGCTTCCAGTACTTCCGCAATGTTCTTGTCGCGCTCGACCTTGGGCACACTGTAGAGCTTGGCGTAAATACTCAGGTTCTCTTCGACGGTCAAATCCTGGTCGCTGGTCAGTGCCTGCGGAATCACGCCGATCATGTGCCGCACCGCGTTGGGCTCCCTGCTCACGTCGTGGCCCCCCACCAGCGCGCGGCCCGCCGTCACCGGCATCAGCGTCGTCATCATGCGGATCAGCGTGCTCTTGCCCGCGCCATTCGGGCCCAGCAGCCCGAAGATCTCCCCCTCCGCCACTTCGAACGACACGCCCTTCACGGCTTCGAAGTCGCCGTACCTCTTGACGATCTTCTCCACCGCGATCGCGGCTGCCGCCTTCCCATTCACCGGATGCGCGCTCTCTTTTGCTTTGGCCGCGCTCATTGCTTCACCAGCTTGTCCCTGGGGATGTACACATCGGCCGTCATGCCCGGCACGAACTTCTCCCCCGGATTGTCGATCAGCAGCTTCAGCCGCACCGTCTTGATGTCGCGCTTGCGGCCGCCGTTGATGTCGCGCTGCGTGGCGAAATCGGCCTCCGCAGATTTCGCGATCACCTTGCCGTCCACAGGCGCGCCGCTGGGCATGGCCACGTGCAGGGTGTCGCCCAGTTTTACCGCGTCTGCCTGGGTCTCCGGCAAGGGCGCGTATACCCAGGTCTGCGTCAGGTCCATGATGGTTACAATCGGCGTCCCCGGCGACACCACCTCGCCCTGGCGCGCCGCCCACACGTTCACTTTCCCTGTCACTGGCGCATACACTTTCGAATACCCCAGTTCCACCGCCGCCTCATCCGACAGCGCCCTGGCGTTCTGCAATTGCTCGCGCGTCGATGTGACCGTGCGCGCTGCCACCCCGGCCTGCAGCTCATGCGCCCTGGCCTGCTGCAGCGACGCTTCCGCCGCCGCCACGTTATGCTTCGCCGTCTCCACCGCCGCCTCGTACGCCTTCAGGCTGGCCACCGCCACATCGCCGGCCTGGGTGCTCATAATGCCCTGCTTGGCCAGCACCACGGTGCGCTGCGTGTCGGCCTGCTGCTTTTCCAGGTTGGCCTGTGCCTGCTGCAACGCCGCCCGCGTCATCCGTAGCTGCGCCTCCGCGTTCACCGTCTGGCTGCTGGTCTCTCCGCGCGTCTGGCGCTCGGTCTCGATGGTCTCGTTCAACTTGGCCTGCTGGCTCTCCACTGTGGCCTGCGCAGCCTTGTGCGCCGCGGCGAGATCGTCGCTCTCGATCACCGCGATCAGGTCGCCGGCCTTCACCGACTGACCCTCCTCCACCGTCAGTGTCTGGATGCGGCCCGCGATTTTCGA
The DNA here is from genome assembly GCA_036502905.1 of Occallatibacter sp. Lineage (GTDB taxonomy): Bacteria > Acidobacteriota > Terriglobia > Terriglobales > Acidobacteriaceae > Telmatobacter. The sequence continues at coordinate 2,890 of DASXXV010000289.1, forward strand.
GCTCACCTCCACCTCGTTCGCATCTACCGTGCCGATCAGGTGCAGATCGCCGGACGGCCGCGCCGTCACCAGATACCAGATCAGCGATCCCAATACCAGCAGCCCCAGGATTATGAAAACCCGATTGCGCGCGTTCACTTGGTTCTCTCCTTCGCGTCTTGGTTCCAGATCTCCGGCCGCGGTGCGTCGGCCAGCACCCGTGCGGCCAATTTGCCCTCGCCCGGCCGATTCGGCAGGTTCACCTCCGGCATGGGAGTATCGGCGTACACTTTCGCCGCCAATTCCGCGCCGTGCTTCCGGTCCTGAAAGATCGCCTGGCCCAGGTACTCAAGCAGCACCTTGCGCCGATCCCCGAGCGCCTCAGGGGTCAGAGGCTCATTTCCGAACACCAGGCGCCACACCGGCGCGGTGAGGAAATACATCACGTTCGCTCCCAGAGCCGACAGCTGCATCTGTTCCCAGTCGACGTTGATCAACTCGCCCGATGCGATCCCCTCCCGGACCATCGACTTGAACATGATCATCACCGGCTCAAAAACCCGCTTAATCAGGATCGGCAAGACGCCCGTCTCGCCCTTGTGCAGCCGGATCATTTCCTGCTGCATCAGGCTCTGGAATTCCTGCTGGGCCAGGATTCGGTCGAAGTGGCTGATTGCGCTGCGCAGCACCCGTTCCCCGGGGCTGGCCTCGCGAAGAAATACCGCCATGCTTATGTCACGGACCCGCTCCGAAATCATCTCCAGGGCCGCTAGATACAGCTTTTCTTTGCTATCGAAGTAGTAGTAAAGAAGAGCTTTATTCACGCCGGCAGCGGAGGCGATGGACCCTGTGCGCGCGCCTGCCAGGCCGTTCGCGGCGAATTCCCGCAGAGCCGCATCGAGGATGCGCTGGCGGGTCTCCGCCGATCGTTCTGAAGACAGCGAATTGGGCTTGTTCGACGGCATTGATTAACTAAACGGTTAGTTATTGACTAAACAGTTAGTAAATTACACCCGTCT
>DASXXV010000290.1:0-13270 GCA_036502905.1 Occallatibacter sp.
CGACCTCTTCGAGGCCTTTACGACCGAGAAGATGGCCGCCGACCTCGGCGCGCTGACGTCGGCGAAGGCGTAACCACCTAACCGGCTCTACACCGCTTGATCCCGCCCTCTTTCGAGGGCGGGATTTTTCTTGTTCGCGAATTGCCTGATTTCGCGCGCCCCAGCGGTTCGACCATTGCTCCACGACTCGCCGCTCTCTGCTGCTCGGGGCGACTTTGGGGCTGCGGCTTACGGCCACTCTGGTTTTCGTCTAGCAGTTCTTGCAGTAGCTCAGCTCCCCGAAAACTGGTGTGATGTGGGGGAATCGACGAGGGTTCATCGATTCCGGAAGATATCTCCATGGCCAAACGATATCGTCCCGCGGACATCACTGCCCTGAGTTTGCTGTTTGTGCTGGCCGCACTTCTGTGCGTTGTCTGCGGCTTGGGGCTTATGCTTCCCGCCGCTGAGCCGCACCCTTACCTGAGAATGCTTCCCGCATTGGCCATCATGGGAACTGAGGCCGTGTCGTGGCTGGTTTTTTTTGGCATCGCATGCGTGGCGGCCGCACTTGGACTGTGGCGCTGCGCCTATTGGGGTTTTATGACGGCCCTCGCGGTTGTGGTTTTGTTTCTGGCGATGCACTTTCTGCGAGCGCTGTACAGCCAAAGCTGGCAGATGCTGGTGATCCTGGCTGTCGGTGCGCTGGCCGGGTGGTATCTGCGCAAAAGGATGCCCGTATTCGTGCACCCCGTGGTGGTGAGCAATACTCCCGGAGCAGGTGGGGCTTCCCAGATTGGTGGAAATTAAATGAATGCTCAGGTGATCTTTCCGTTCCTGACGGATGACAGCGGCTACTACGCTCGCGGCCGGGAAATCTTTATCCGGCTAACGCTTCTTGCGGTGCTGGGCGTAAGTTGCGTCCTGCTCCTGCGCCCCTTCCTGAACCTGATTATCTGCGGGATCATCATCTCGGTCGGGATCTACCCTGCGCACCGGATGCTCACGAGAGCCCTGGGCGGACGTACCAAGCTGTCCGCAACGCTTTGCAGTCTCCTGCTTCTGGCGGTCGTGGTCGTGCCGTCCATTCTGTTGGCAGGAACGCTGGCCGGCGGGATTCAAACCGTAAGTCGTCAAGTGCGAGCGGGACAACTGAATATACCCCCACCCCCGCAAAGTCTGGACAAGCTGCCCATCATCGGTCCGCGCCTGATGGAAACCTGGACCCTTTGCTCCACCAACCTGTCGGAAGCGGCGGCGCGTTTCGGTCCGCAGATCAAGAAGCATATTCCCGCTGTGCTTTCCGCATCCGCGGGAGTGGGAGCGGCAATGCTCCAGTTCGTCGTTGCGATCGCCATCGCCGGATTCCTGCTGGCGACGAGCGAATCGAACGGGCGCTTTACAGACAGGTTGTTTATCCGCATCTTCGGCGACCAGGGCCCGGACTTCAAGGACCTGGTAGGTTCCACCATCAGAACGGTCACCAACGGGATCCTCGGGGTTGCGGTGATTCAGACGCTTCTGGCCGCGGTGGGATTCTGGGTGGTGGGCTTGCCGGGCGCCGGCCTGTGGGCATTGATCTTTCTCATCGCGTCCGTGCTACAGGTGGGGGCCCTGGCGCTGGTCCCGGCAGCCCTCTACGGCTTCGCCGTATTCTCGACCACCCGCGCGGTGATTTTCCTCATCTGGTGCATCATCGTGGGCCTGATGGATAACGTCTTGAAACCCATCCTGCTGGGACGCGGCGGCAAGGTTCCAATGGCGGTCACATTTCTCGGTGTCCTGGGCGGGTTCATCGTGATGAATAGCCTGATCGGCCTTTTCGTCGGAGCCATTGTCCTGTCGGTGGGATACATGCTCTTCATAGCGTGGCTGGATGGCGAAGGGCCGCATGCGGCGGCAGTTCATGAGTCCATAGTTCATGAGTCCGTCTCAACGCCTTAAGAGGCTCCAGCCTGCGAATTCAATGGAATCAGGCGTAGCAGGGACTAAAGCTTTCATTGGCTTTGGGGCAGTTATGGCAGGACTGAGGTCGTGCCTGGTTACAAAACAAACGCGATGAAGGTAGTTCTTTCCCCGCCCCAGTTCCAGCCAGACACATAGTGCGCATTCGCACATAGTGCGCATTAGTTACATAGTCTGCGGAAAATACAACCAGGCGATTGCCCTGTAACAGGGCACGACATCTCCGTGCCCCAGGTTCCGACTTTGGAACATGGGAAAGCACGAAACTCATCGCTTGTCGAACCTTGAGTCGAACGGTGGAACCGGATCCCAGGTCTCCAACGCGGGGAGACCTGGGACGACAAAGTCTGCGGAGAAGAGTTGCAAGTTCAGCGGACCGCGAAACACAGGACCCGTCCCGCACACCGCGGAACGGGCCCCCAGTTCACAGCGAGGCCTGCATGCCGCGATTCACCAGTACCTTCACTTCCACCCGGCGATTCTCCTTTTTCCCTTGCTGCGATTCGTTGGATCCGGCCGGATTGGACTCGCCCATTCCCTCGGGAGCAAGCACGCGGTACAGCGGAACTTTGCATTCCTGCTGCAGGTAATTGACCACCGCCGCGCCCCGCTTGTCACTCAATTCCTGGTTGTAGGCAGCGTCGCCCGAAGAATCGGTAAAGCCCGCGACCTGCACCATGTATCCCTTGAGTTGAACCGCGCTGTCCGCCAGTTGCTTCAACTGCTGCCTGGCAACATCCGAAATCTCCGTGCTGCTCACGTCAAAATAAACCGTGACCTCGCCCTTGATGTCGTAATCGCCGAGTTGACCGAACTTTTCCTTCATGGCGTCCTGGTCGGCTTGCATGGCGCTGTGGCCGGCTTGCAGATCCTGGATTTGCTCTCCGGTTGGACTCAGGCCTGCCTGAATCTGGCGGGCCGTCTTCAGATCGTCGCCCTTGAACCTGACTTTCTGCGCGACCAGCTCGGTTCCGTTGTGCTGCGTCTCCACTTCCACGGGCAAGCCAGGAATGAGGTCCGTGACATCGAGAGTGTCCTTGCGCACCCCGAGCATTCCCTTCTTGGCTTCGACCTTGGTGTCGTCGTTCAACAGGATCGTCCAACTGGCTGAGTCGCCTTTCACGTTCATCGCGGCACCATCCCGTCCCACGATGACTCCCTTCACCTTGGTTGCGTCCTGCGCCTGGCTGACCGGGACGGAGATCGCAATGGACAAAGCCGCCAATGCAAAAAGCGCCGACTTGATGCTTACCTTTTTCATGGAATCTTCTCCTCGTTACTGTTCGCTTATGGGGCCGGCACGGGAGCCCAGGGTTTGGAGAGGAGTTCCTTTGATTGAAAGGTTCTCGCCCACGTCCTGGCCGCCGGACGATCAAATCGCCGGGCCGCAGGTGTGTCCACCGGGCTGGTGTGCAAGCACGCTGCCGAGATGATGGTAGAAACAAGCCTGCGGCGCGCCAACTAGCAAAAACAGCAGCCCGTCACGTCTAAGAAGCCCATTGCAGAGAACGCGAGGGGTTTTACCTTGACCAGCGAACGATGTGCGCAGCCATAACTGTCCTGCAGCCCCAAAAAATCCGAACACCCAGAAGCTGCTCTCCGTCTTAGCGTATGAATAACCGGTTTGAGCACTCGCGGGAAGCACCGGGTCTGGATGACGGGACCTCGGATGGGCTCGAGCGCGGCGAGGGACATCGGGGAGCCAAAACGTCTTGATCACCAAGGAAGAGGCGGAGTTCACGGCCCTGGTCCAGCGCCGGTCGCGCTTCGTCTTCCGGGTGGCCTACGCGGTTCTGCTCAACGCCCACGACGCGGAAGATGCGGTACAGGAGACTTTCTTGAAGCTCTATCGCAACCACGGATGGCGGCAGGCCGAAAACGAACAGGCGTTCCTGGCGCGCGTAGCGTGGCGAGTCGCGCTCGACCGCAAGCGGGCGGCGAAGGCTGAAGGCTCCATGGCCGGTCCGGAACTTCTCCTCGATGTCCCGGCGCGAAGTGACGGTCCGGAACAGGCGCTGGTGGAGGCCAATCAGCACGCGGTAATCCATGCCATGATCGACGCGCTTCCGGAGGAACTGCGGCTGCCCCTGGTGCTGTCGGCGGCAGAAGAACTTAATTCCCGCGAAATCGGCGCGATTCTGCGCATTCCTGAAGGCACGGTGCGTACGCGCCTGCAGCGCGCCCGGCAAATCTTGCGGCAAAAGCTTGCCCGCCACAACCCGCCCAATGATGCCTGCAACCAGGAGACGCAACATGCCTGAAAAGGACGAACTCGATCGACTGCTGGACTCTGCGCTGGCCAGCTACGCCGACCCGGGGACGGGGTCCGGGCTGGAGCAGCGTGTATTGTCTTCGCTGGCAGCGCCCGGCGCACAAGGCAACACGCGCAGTGACGTGGCAGGCTACCGGCGCTGGCCGGCACGCTACCGGCGTTGGCCGGCATGGGCAGTTGCGGTGCCGGTGGCGGCGGCGCTGCTGCTGTGGTTTTCGATCGCGAAGATTCACCACGCCCCGGCGATTCAGAACCAGGAAGCACACCAAGCGAACGGGCCACAGGCCCCCGCGGCGAGCGCCCCGTCCCACCCGGATCGGAGCGGCGCCCATAACCAAACTCTCGCAGGGGCTAAACCCCTCATTGACTCTCAGGCAGTTATGGCACGGCTGAAGTCGCGCCCTGACACAGGGCCGAACCGCTCCACGGCAACGGAGGCCGTCAACCCAGAGCCTCTCCCCAAGCTCGACGTATTCCCCACTCCCCAGCCGCTCACGCCGCAGGAACAGGCGCTGGTCGTCGTAGCCGCCCAGACTCCAGAACCCGAACTTCGCGCTCTCATCGAGGCGGAAAAGCAGAACGGGCAACCGTTCCCCATTGCCGCCGCGCACATCCCGCCACTTGAACCGCCCGATGAGGGCGCCCACGATCGCCAATAAAAGGAGACCTATGCGCAAGCTCGCAGTCTACTGCTGTCTTTTGACTTTCCCTCTGTTATGCGGCCACACCGTCACGGCCCAGGACACTCCCAAGGCCCCGGAAGCTGCCAAAACCGCAGAGCCACCGATTCACTATTTCCGCATGGAATTCGTGATTCAAGAGGTCGGTACCGACGGCAAGCCGACCAATAGCCGCTCCTACTCCACCACAGTCACCACTGAGCCTCACTCCCGCTCAAGCATCCGTACCGGCTCCCGAATTCCGATCGTTACGGGCGCGTACCCCGACAACAACGACAAAAGGGGGCAGATGCAGTTTCAATATCTCGATGTTGGCGTAAACATCGACGTCCTCGGCACACGCGAAGTAAGCCGCCAGCTTGCTCTCGATTTGAAAGCGGAAGTCAGCAGCCTGGCGGGCTCTCCCAGCCCCTCCGCGGCAACCGATCCGGTCATTCGCCAGAACTACTGGCAGTCCGCGGTGCTCATCCCCGTCGGCAAATCCACCGTCGTCTTCACGTCAGACGCGTTGGAAAGCAAGGGAGGCATGCAAATCTCCGTGACCGCCACTCCCCTCCAGTGAGTAAGTGCCGAAGGAGGCGAACTCAATGGCGGATTCAGCATCGCTACCGCTCCGCTACGCTTTGGGCGCTCACCACCTTGCGCGCATGCGTGATTTCGGGAAGGGCGGCATCGGCCGCGGGCCAGGCTTTCAGAAAGGCGCCGTAAGCCTGGCGCGCGCCCGCGGAGTCGCCGCTGAGTTCTTTTACGCGGGCCAGCCCATACAAGCCGAATCCCGAGTCAGGCCGCTCCTTGAGGGCCGCTTCGAATGCCGCTTTCGCGCCCTCATAATCCTTCGCCTTCATGAGGGCTGCGGCCTCGGTCTCGCCCACCGGGCGGATGTACATGGGAGGCTCGTGGTAGCCAAGCTTCTTCTCTTCGCGAGCGGCTTCGGCGTACATCTTCTTGGCTTCTTCCAGCTTGCCTTTGCCGGCGAGAATCCCGGCACGCAACTCCAGCGACTGGATGGCCAGGTCCTTCATCAGTGGCTCGCTTAGCGCATCGGGGTTGACGGGCACCTTGGGAGACTCGTCCTTTGCATCCGGCTTGCCTTTGGCTTCCTGCTTTTCTTTGGCCTTGTCCGCCGCTTCTTCCTTCTGGCGCTGCTGCACGCGCCACAGGCCCGCGTCCATGCGCTCGCTGGCGGCTTCGGCGGCCGCAACGTCATCGTTTTCGAGCGCCTTCATTCCCTGCGCGTAGTCGGTCAGCTCGGCGGTAAGGGCATGCAGGTTTACGGCTTGGCCGGCGTCGACATTCGCCTGGCCCAGCAGGGTGAGCACCGCGTCCCAGTCGCCGATACGCAGGACCACGGGTAAGCGATAGCTGAGGCGCGCCATCTGGTCGCGCGCCGACCAGATGTAGAGCGAGCTCGACAGGCGGCCGCGCGCGGCGGAAAGATGATCGCTCAATCCATTGGCGTCCTTGAGCCGCCCCTGCTCCATCAGGTTGGCGATGGCGTACATCATGTTGTGCGCATAATTCCAGTCATCGTCGGGGCCCACGTGCTGTTCGCGCATGTACTTCTCGTCAGCCAGCATGGATGCGGTGAACCAGCGCTCCGCTTCGGGGTAATTACCCACCCGATAGTAGATGTGGCCGGGCATGTGCACCATGTGGCCGGACGTGGGAGCCAGGCTGGCCAGCTGGGCGGCGCTGTTTATGGCGCGCTCGGGATGATTGCTGGGCTCGATGGCATGAATCCAGTAGTGGTTGGCGGCGGAGTCGTTGGGGGCTCCCTTCAGCACCCCTTCGAGAATCGAGATGGATTCCTTCTGGCCCGCTTTCGGCTCGCCGGCATCATCGTAGCCGTCGCCCAGCGATTCGGCCAGGTAGATGCGCGCCTGGGTATCGCGGGGGAACTTTTTCACCAGTTTGCGGTAGATGGGCACGGCCGCCTTGCTGTCGTCTTCCTTGGCGACGGACTCCGCCAGCGCCGCCTCGACATACAGCTTGTCGGCAGGGCCCGCCTTGCTCTTCAGCCGCGCGGCCTCCAGAAGGGCCTTCTTTCCGTACACCTGGGTATCGCTGTTGCGAAAGCCCTCCGCCTGGGCCAGGCCCCACCAGCACATCCCGCAACCGGGATCGACGCGAATCGCCTGCTCAAAGGCTTTCTGCGATTCGTAGTACCAGAAGTCATGCAGCAGGCTGAGCCCCTGGTCGAACCACGCCTGCGCTTCCGGACTGGCCTTGATGGCTATGTGGCTGTTTCCGATGCCGTCCATTTTGATGGGGACGGGAAGCTGCTCGGGAGGCGGGAGCGTTTCCATGTCGGCCATGTTGTGCGTGGCCTGGGGGGCAGACGGGCGGGCGATCGCGAAAACCGCCGATACGCAAATCAGAATCAGGACCCAGCGCACCCGGGGAAGCAAAGCGGAGCGTCGCATGCGGCGACTATAGCGCAGCCACGGTTCGGCAGGCACGGAAATTTTGCGCGGAGCGCAGCGTCAGGCGCCACCGCCATATCCGCAACCCGGCGTCACTCCCTATTGCTTATTCCGCGGTCTCTCTCCGCGCTGCTGGACAGTGGTGGCGTTATCCGGGCCGACATCGGTGTGCGGATCGGAGCTGGTATCCCCGGGCAGGCGGGTCTTCAGCGGCTCGGGTCCCGCGTTTCGCGCCCGCGCTTTGGACAAATCATCGCTGCTGGAAACGTCCGCGGAGAGATCGGTGGCTCCCCTGCCCATGGTGGTATCAGCGGGCGCACCGATCTTGGCAATCTGGGCTTCCGGAGTGAGGCCGTCGACCTCTGCTTCAGTCTCCAGATACTTGGGATCGGACTCCAGGGTCCGGCCCACGTGCCGCATCGCGGGGCTGCTGGTGAGTTCGTCGTCCCTGCCCCTGGCCGTCTTCTTTGCTTCTTTACTGGTATCAGCCATATCCATTCCTGAAGCATCGGAAGCGCGCCAAGGCAGCGGAGTTGCCCCCTGAAAATGCTCGCGCACTACGCTTGCGGGGAGTGAAAACGCGAGTCTGAAGGGGAGGCATCTCCTGCGACGGGCCATCCATCTCAACCCGGCTGGGGAGGGGATTTGTATGCCGGAAAAACACTCTCAGCACAAACGCGAAGACGACGCTCAGAATTCGGAAATGCGCGTTCCCCAGGGTTTCACGGTGCACAGCAGCGGGCTGGCAAGCGAGTACGCGCGCGAGCTGGGCTGGGGCATCAACGAAGACGAGCGCAAGAAGACACCGGGACAAAAGCAGGATTACGACGGCGGCCGGAACTACGATTACGGCGCGCGCGATTTCGGCGACAGCGCAACGGACACCAGCTCCGCCCAATCGGTAGCCCAGAAGAACAAGATGCGGCATCAGCGGGCGCGGAAGTCCGCCGCCTGACAAAGCCCCTGAGCAGCCAAAGTTGAAACGCGCCCGGCAATGGAGCGCGGTATGCCGCCTCCTGGCCGGGGCAGACCAGCAAAAAAGAGGAGACACTGAATGGCTTCAAAGCTGAATGGAAAAAAGATTGCGATTCTCGCCACCGACGGCTTCGAGCAAGTGGAACTGACGGAGCCGCGCAAAGCGCTGAATGACGCAGGCGCCACCACCGTGGTGATCTCACCCAAGAACGGCGAGATCAAGGCGTGGAAATTCAAGGAGTGGGGCGACACGGTCAAGGTGGATAAGACGCTCGACGATGCGAACCCCAACGATTACGACGCGCTGGTCCTTCCCGGCGGGGTCATCAATCCCGACCACCTCCGCATGGAACCGAAGGCGGTGAACTTCGTGCGCCAGTTTGTGGGCACGGGAAGAACGGTTGCAGCCATTTGCCATGGACCATGGACGCTCGTGGAAGCGGACGTGGTGCGCGGCAAGAAGGTCACTTCCTGGCCTTCCCTCAAAACGGACCTGAAGAATGCCGGAGCAAGCTGGGTGGACCAGGAAGTTGTCACCGACGGGCAGTTCATCTTCAGCCGCAAGCCGGACGACATCCCGGCGTTCAACAACGCGATCATCGAAGCCGTGAGCAGCGGCAAGCAGCGCGCGGCGGCGTAACGTTAGACCGAAGAGTAAAGAAGTGAGAAGTGAAGGAGTGAAGCAGAGAACAAGCTGTGCGCTCCTTCACTTTTTCACTCGCTGCACCCCGTTCACTCTCCTAAAACTCACAACGGGTACTTCTCCGCGTCGATGCATTTCTTCGCGACCGTACGAGTGAGGGCGACGGTGTCGGCGGGGGTGAAGCGGGCGAGACGGCGCAGGATGGCAAGCTGGGTACGGAGTTCGTCGCCCTCCGCGCAGGCGGCCAGTACCCGGCGAGCCGCCTGTTCCGCGAGGGTGATGGTCTCATCCGCAAGCAAGCCGACCATGGCCACCGCAGCGTCGGTGGACGGCTTCTTGGCGGCAGCCAATTTCCGTGCCCGGACCAGCGCCGAATCCAGCGCGTAGACCTGGGAGATGATGTCGGCCAGGTCGGCCATGATCTCCTGCTGCTCCTGCAGTTCTGCCAGGAAACGCTGGCTGGCAACCCCGGCGGCGAACAATCCGATCTTGCGTGAGGCCGATAGCAATTCACCCTCGCGGTCGAGAAGCTCACCCACTTCTCCGGCACCGTCCAGCGAAGGCGGCTGCATCACCTCGTCCATAAGGTTGCGGATGGCCTTAAGCAGGGGAAGCTCGCCGCTCTGCGCTCTCTTGAGGAGCCAGCCGGTGATGATGAGCCGGTTGATTTCGTTGGTGCCTTCGAAGATGCGGTTGATGCGGGCATCGCGGTAGAAGCGCTCCGCCGGGTATTCCTCGACGTACCCGTAGCCGCCCATCACCGCCACCCACTCGTCGGCGAGATAGCTGATCATCTCTGAGCCATACACCTTGAGAACGGAGCACTCGACGGCATACTCCTCGATGCGCTTCTGGATTTCCCGCGGGTTGTGCTCGTGTTCCGGCGCGAGCTGCGCGAGGGCGGCATCAATCATGCCGACGGTGCGGTAGGCCATGCTCTCGGCGGCGAACAAGCGGGCCGCGGCGGTGGCGATTTTGCGTTGGATGAGGCCGAACTCCGCAATGGACTTCCCGAAAGCCTTGCGCTCTTTGGCGTAGCGGATCATGCGGGCCAGGGCGTGTCGCGCACCGCCCACGCACGCAACTCCCAGCTTGAAGCGGCCGACGTTGAGAACGTTGAAGGCGATATGGTGGCCCTTGCCGGCCTCGCCGAGCAGGTTTCCGGCGGGCACCTGGCAGTTGTCCAGAACCAGCGGGCAGGTGGAGGATCCGCGAATCCCCAGCTTGTGCTCCTCGGCGCCGACCTTCAGGCCGGGGAAAGTACGCTCCACCAGAAATGCCGAGAAGCGCGCTCCATCAATCTTGGCGAACACGGTGAAGAGGTCCGCGAAGCCGCCGTTGGTGATCCACATCTTCTCGCCGGTGAGGAGGTAGTGGCTGCCGTCCTCCGACAGGGTGGCCCGGGTGCGGATGTTCATGGCGTCGGAGCCGGAGCTGGCCTCAGACAGCGCATAGGCTGCCATCCACTCGCCGCCGGCCAGTTTGGGCAGGTACTTCCGCTTCTGCTCCTCCGTGCCGTACCAGACCAGCGGCAGGGTGCCGATGCCGGTCTGACCGCCGAACGCCGTAGAAAAACTGGCCAGGACGGCTATGTGATCCGTCACGACTGTGGAGGAGACCTTGTCCAGGCCCATTCCGCCGTACTCCTCCGGGATGTCGACGGAGGTGAAGCCCAGTCCCGCGGCCTTGGCCAGCAAACCGCGCATCGCCCCGGGCTCCTTGGCTTCAATGGGATCGGCCGCGGGTTCGATCTCTTCGCGGGCGAACTGCGCGGCGGTGGCCGCGATCTGGCGCTGCTCGACACTCAGGTCCTCCGGGGTGAAAACCTCGGCGGGGGTGCGGTTCTCGATCAGGAAACTGCCGCCCCTGGCTGCGGCAACGGGAGAGGTTGCAACGGTGGACATCAGGCTTTCTCCGATGATTGGACGAATATTGGGGAGGAAGGACCCGGAAATGCTCATCCACATGGTGGAAGATACGTTTTCAAACCATACAAGGGATTCGATGCAAAGGGAATGACCATCCTGGAAAGTCGGCAACAGCTATTCTTGATATATGATATTGATATATGAGAACACTGGTCGATATTCCCGAAAACCAGCTGAAAGAGCTGAACGCGATCAGCGCAGCGAGAAAGATTCCACGGGCGGAGTTGGTGAGGCAAGCGATCAGTTCGTTTCTTCACCTTAACCGGCCGGGACCGGAAAAGGCCTTCGGGATCTGGCGCGACCAGGCTCTGATTCTGCCTGGCCCCAGCGAACCACTGCCGAAGGATGGGCTCGAGTACCAGCAGCGGGTGCGGAGCGAATGGTGAAAGCAGTTATTGATACCAACGTCCTGGTGGACTATCTCCAGGGGCTGCCGGATGCAGCCACCGAACTGGCCCGATACAGCCACCCGGCCATCAGCGTGGTGAGTTGGATGGAAGTGATGGTGGGAGCCACTCCGCAAACTGAGCCAATCGTCAGAGGCTTCCTGGCTGGATTCGATTTGCTGAGCATCGATGCAACGGTCGCCGAGCGAGCCGTAAGATTGCGCAAGACCCACCACATCAAGCTGCCTGACGCGGTTATCTGGGCAACTGCACAGGTGAACCAGTGCATTCTAGTGACCCGGAACACGCGCGATATGGACCCAAAGGATCCCGGAGTGCGGGTTCCGTACACGGTCTGAGCGCGGCGGTTACCATTCGCTTACAATTAGACTTAGCCGCACCGGGGAGGCTCGCCCTGATTTCACTGTCATTTGCCGCGTTCATACTCGTCGTGGATCCGCTACATGCGATGGCGTTTGCGGCTGACAAGAGCCTCAGGCACACGGTGAAGATCTGGCTCACCGACCCCTTCTCGATGGTTCACCACTCGTTCAACTGGTTCGATTCTCTCCTGCTTTTTCCCTACTTTCTGGTAATGATCGTGCTGGCCCTGTACGGCATTCACCGCTACACGATGTGCTATCACTACTTCAAATACCGCAAGCGCCACAATCCCGAGCCGCCCGGAAACTTTGCAGACCTTCCGCGGGTGACGGTCCAGCTTCCGATCTTCAATGAACAATTCGTGATCGACCGGCTCATCGAGGCGGTGTGCGCGATGGAGTATCCGCGCGAGAAGCTGGAAATCCAGGTGCTGGACGACTCGACGGACGAGACCACGCAAGTGGCGTCGGCCATCGTTGACCGGTACGCAGCGCTTGGGCACCCCATCGTTTACATCCACCGCAGCAACCGGCACGGATACAAGGCCGGCGCTTTGGACGCGGGCCTGAAGCTCGCCAGGGGCGAGTTCATCGCCATCTTTGACGCCGACTTTGTGCCTCCGCCCGACTGGCTGATGCGCGTGATCCACCACTTCGCCGAGCCGGAGATCGGCATGGTGCAGACCCGCTGGACGCACCTGAATCGCGATTACAGCCTGCTCACCCAGATCGAGGCCATCCTGCTGGACGGGCACTTCGTCCTGGAGCACGGAGCCCGCGCGCGCGCCAACCAGTTCTTCAACTTCAACGGCACCGCGGGCATGTGGCGCCGCCAGGCCATCAACGATGCCGGCGGCTGGCAGCACGACACGCTCACCGAGGACACCGACCTGAGCTACCGCTCGCAGATGGCGGGGTGGAGATTCAAATACATTCCCGAGATCGAGTGCCCGGCGGAGCTGCCCATCGAAATGACGGCATTCAAGACGCAGCAGGCGCGCTGGGCCAAGGGGCTCATCCAGACCAGCAAGAAAGTGCTGCCCATGATGTTCCGGTCGGATGTGCCGCGGCGGGTGAAGGTGGAGGCGGTTTACCACCTGACCGCCAATGTGAGCTACCCGCTGATGATTGTGATGACGGCCTTGCTGATCCCCTGCATGATCGTGCGCTTCTACCAGGGCTGGTTCCAGATGCTGCTCATCGATGTGCCTCTGTTCACCGCATCGAGCTTGTCGATCGCCGTGTTCTACCTGATGAGCCAGCGGGTGCTCTTTCCCAAGGCCTGGATGAAGACGTTTCTCTACCTGCCCTTCCTGATGGCGCTGGGGATTGGGCTCACGGTGACCAACTCCAAAGCCGTCATGGAAGCGCTGTTCGGCATCAAGAGCGCGTTCGCGCGCACGCCCAAGTACCGCGTCGCGAAGAAGGGCGAGAAGTCGCAAGCCGCCAAGTACCGCAAGCGCCTGAAGCTGACGCCGTGGATCGAGCTGATGATCGGCGGTTACTTCTTCCTGGCCATTATTTACTGCTTCTCGAACCACAACTACTTCACCGCGCCGTTTTTGATCCTGTTCGTGATCGGGTACTGGTACACGGGGCTGATGAGCCTGCTGCAGGGTCGGTTCGAGCGCTGGCG
>DASXXV010000291.1:0-6765 GCA_036502905.1 Occallatibacter sp.
CGCCACCACCGACCACGACGAAAAGAACTCCCATGACAACAGCATTCTCAACGTGCTGGAGTCCAATGGCCTGCTCATCTACTTCCAGCTCGACAAGGACTGGCATTACCGCGAAGGCGAACGCCGCTGGGTGGCGCTCAACGACAAGAGCAGCTGGCGCCGCGCGGAGATCGCCGATGGCAAGGTTTCCATCTCCCAGTTGCACGTTCGCTGATTAAGTTCCAGTTTCAACCGGCCAACCTGACGGAAGAACGCAGCGGGTTCGGTGACTCATCCGGCTTGGTTGGCCTGGTTGGCGGCGACGAAGGACCTGTCATGGGGCACTGCCCGGTGGGCTAAATGGTAACCAAGGTCACCAAAAATGATGTGACCTAAATGTCTCTTGTCAGACAACAGCACGAGGAGTAGCGTTCTGGACTTCCGAGGGAGAGTGTCTGCGATCGCTGGGGGAATTGAGCACCTTTCAATTCTTGCGATCTGAATGGGGAGCAGAAAAAAGCGTGTGGTGTCCGCGGGGAGTGGACGCCACACGCATTTCTGAGCGCTCAAGCTCCGGGGGAAGTCGGCTTCGGGGGAGGCCGGGCGCATCCATTCATCGAGCATTGGATAGTGAATTCTGGCATCGATGCCGGATTTGCGCCATGTGTCGAACGTCTCCCGGACTTTGGTCACACTTGGATTTAACTAATGAAATCAGTGATTTGCCTGTGCCGTGAAACAACCTGTTCTGCCGGGTTGCATCTACCAAAACAAAGCGATGGAAAGGAACGACGAAAGTCGCTATTCATTTTTGGTGGATCGTGCCCAGGTCCTTTTACTACTTGTTTCCGCAGAAATGGCTTCCGGAGGCTCCCAAGGTCGGTCAGCGTGTCAGGATCGAGGGGCAGCTGGAAATTTACCTTGTGCTTCGTCTGGATACGAAGCGTTTTTCAGCTGACCTGATGTTAATGACAGGGAATCACCAGATAGAGCACAACGTACCCTACTTTGCCATACAGCCAGTTACACAAGAGTTCAGGAAGGGGGCAGGCCTGGAGAACGAACAAAAGGGCGAGGCCACGACTGCCTGAACGTTGATTTCGATTATGCTGGCTGCTCATTTGAGTATCCGAGCGGCGAAGGCGCGGGTAGGATGCCCGCGCCTTTTGCTATTCAGCGGGATATAGGCGCCTGCGACCCGAAACGCGGAATATACTAATTATCATATAAATTAAGAATAAATTCACTTTATGGAATGTTCAGGTCTGTGCTGCCTCCAGCCTTTTTTTCCTAATCTCCTCATTCCAATGGGCAAGGTGCGCTACCCGCAGTTGGCTCCTGAATTGCACTGATAGATTCAACTCCGCTCACACGCACTACGTACTGTGGTGCTTCTCGATCTCGACAGCGGTGTCGTTGATGTGAACACCGGGGTCCCCAAAATTCCCGTTCCGGTCGAGGTCTTTCACAACCGAGTTGAAGGTGCAAAAAAACTATGCGTAAGTTTTTCGAGCCCGCGATCTACCTGTTTCTCCTGGCGCTACTGGCGCCCATGGCAATCCTGGCGCAAGCGACGGCCAGCGGTACTGTTCTGGGAACAATCTCCGATCCGTCACAGGCAGTTGTCTCCGGAGCCCACGTCACCATCTTGAACGCCGCGAATGGCGCTGAGCGCACGACGGTGACCAACAACGAGGGAAGCTATCGATTCGATCTGCTGGCCGCCGGCGCGTACAAACTGACGTTCGAGGGTGCCGGGTTCTCCACGGCCACGCAGACCATCCAGTTGCTGGTGGGGCAGACAGCCACGGCCAACGTGACACTGAAGCCGGGCGCCGCCACGCAGACCGTCGAGGTGGCGGGCATCAATCCGCTGGTGGATGTGATGAAGACCAGCGTCAGCACCGAAATCACGCCGACCGAAGTGCAGGACCTTCCCATGGTGGGCCAGGACGTGGCCAACCTGGCATATCTTGCGCCAGGCGTGAAGCAGACCGACTCCTACGATCCCACCAAGAACCGTTACGCGATCCTCTCGGTAAATGGCGACGGTGGGCGCAACGTCAACGTGACCGTGAACGGTATAGACAACAAGGACAACACCGTGGGCGGGCCGGTCATGCAGCTTCCTCTGGAAGCGGTGGAGGAATACCACATCAGCACCCAGCGCTTCTCGGCGGAGAACGGCCGCTCCGAAGGCGCCGCCATCAACATCATCACCAAGCGGGGCGGGAACCAGTTCCACGGCTCCGCCATCGGCCTGTTCCGGGATACCAATCTAAACACGGACCAGAAGAATCCTGACGGAATCGGCGGCACGAGCAACTCTCATCCCGATTACACCCGGCAGCAGTTCGGGGGCTCGATCGGAGGTCCGCTGAAGAAGGACAGGGCGTTCCTGTTTTTCGCGATCAACCGCGAGCGCGAGCACCAGAGCCTGCAGGAAGACACGCACGCATACGGCCAATTGAAGGCCGCGCAACCCTTCTTTGGGGATCTTAATAAACCCGCCGCGACCATTCCCCGGCCCTTTTACGAGACCCGGTACAACGGTCGAGCCGACTGGATTTTCAACAGCAAGGAGAGCGCCTACCTCAGCTACTCGTCGCAGGCCAACAACTCCGACAACGATCAGTCGGACGGCACCGGCGACCTGAACAACGGCAACTTCACCGTCAATCACCTGCAGATTGCGAATTTCACTTTGAATTCCGTCCTGAACGACACCACGGTGAACGTGGCGACTTTCGGCTGGCAGTACTGGAACAACCTGATCGACAGCAAGATCAGCTCTCCGCTGGTCACGTTCAATGCGTTGGCGGAATCATTCGGCACCAACACCAACGTTCCGCAGCAGTCGTACCAGCGCAAGTGGCAGTTCAAGGACGATTTTTCCAAGGTGCTCGGCAAGCACACCCTCAAGGGCGGTTTCGATTACATCTGGAACCCGGTGGAAGGCGGCTTCTTCGAATTCAGCTCCACGCTGGAGATCGATTACGCCAAAGATCCGACCGACATCATCGCCGCCTATCCTGACACGTTCTCGCACCCGGGAGCGGTGACGGGCATGACGATTGCCAATGGCGATCCGTACTTCCTGGTAGCCACCAAGCAGCTTGGTTTGTACGCTCAGGATGACTGGAGGGCTACGCGCCGCCTCAACGTAAGCCTTGGCCTGCGCTGGGACAAGGACTTCAACATGATCGGCGGATCGGATATCAAGAACAGCCGCACCTATCTCGATCTGAAGACGGTCAACGACCCCGCCTTCAATCCGTATGTCAACAGCGTTGCCAAGGACGACAACCTGGATTTCAGCCCCCGCGTCGGCTTCTCGTATGACCTGAACGGCCGCGGCAACCACGTGCTCCGCGGCGGCTACGGCCTGTACTTCGGAAACGTGTTCCAGAACATTCCCCTGTTCATGGAGCAGATGGCGAACCCCACCGTGTTTCAGACCGTGTTGAGCCTTTCGTCGCCCTCGGATCCGGTGCCCGGAACGGGGAAAACGCTGGGCGAGTGGCAATATGGGATCGACGCAATGCCCACCATTCCGCCGCCTTCCACGCAGCTGGCATCGCGGAGTGTTGGCCGCTTGATGGACCCGCACTACCGCAACCCGGTTACCCAGGAATTCAATGCCGGATACACGTGGGCAGTTAACCAGAACACAGCCATTGAAACCGAGTACACCCACGTGCTGGGCCTGCACGGGAACAGGACCATCAACATCGACCAGAAGGTTCCGGTAAATGGGGCCTGCTGCACCCGTCCGCTAGATCCCGCCTATGCGGCTTCCTCGATTCCCGAACGGGTACCGGCCAGTGTGCGTGTAGATTCGGCCATCGGCCGCGAGCACTACGACGGCATCAACTTCAGCATCCGCGAACGAATGGCCGCGCGCCTGCAACTGCAGGCCAACTACACGCTTGCCTGGGCCTATGGCTACGGAAGCGGCGGCGGTTCATTCCGCAACTACCCCAAGCTCGCGACTGCTCCGTTTGCCAGCTGGGAGTGGGGTCCTTCGCCCAACGACGAGCGTAGCCACATCACCGTGGCAGGGGTGGTCGATCTGCCCAAGGGCTTTGAGATTGCCCCCATTCTGCAGTACGGCACGCCCCGTCCTTATGACCTCACGAACTCCGCCAACACCCTGAACACGGGTGGCGGAACTGGCGTGGGCGTGGTGGTGCCGAAGTCCGCTCCGAAGAACTATTTTGCGTTTGCCGGAGATAACACCGGCGCGCAGAACTGCTTCTACGGCCTCGGTGAGCCGGCCAACTGCACCATCGTTCGTTACGACCCCAAACGTGGCGATCCATTCTTCCAGTTGGATACCCGCCTGGCCAAGACCTTCAAGTTCGGTGACCGGGCCAACGTGCAGTTGATTGCCGAAGCCTTCAACCTGACCAACCGCGCCAATTACGGCAACAACTTCGGCCACAGCATCGGATCCAGCACGACCTTCGGCCATCCGGTGGGCTTTATTGCGCCCAGTTCGACGATCATTCCGCGATCGACGTGGGGTGAGCTTGGGTTCCGCTTCAATTTCTAGGCGGTAGTCGCGTTCGAGGCGGTAGCCTTGGCGCCGAGGGGCTCGCATTCCCGCGAGCCCCTTTCTGTTTCTGGGCATGAAACGTGCATGCCGGCGGTTCAAGGAATGGCGGAATCACTGCGCTAATGCGTTTCCGAGAGAGGCTGCGGCCCGCCCGCAACACCATGCATTGAGAATGGCAGCTGCGGGCCCGACAGGCTTTAACCCAGCCCTGTGCATCTCAAATGAGGACAGGGTCAACCAGAATGCCACTTTTACGAACCGCGGCGCTGCTGCTGCTCCTCATCTCGCTTGGAGTCCGTCCCCTGTTCGCCGGGTGGGGCCAGGATTCCGGCGCTGCCGCAGCGAAAAACGACGGCGGAACCCAGCCCGCAAAGGGCTTATCGGGAGCAGAAGCGGTTCACGGATTCCTGTCCGATTCGGCCGGTCCTTACTCGATCTTCATGGCACTGGCCACGGCGGGCGTCCACCAGGCCTCCGATAACCCACCGGACTGGCGGCAGGGATTTCCTGCCCTGTCTGCACGTTTCGGTTCCAACATGGGGATTACCGGCGTCGGGAATGCAGTTCGTTATGGGGTGGGATGGTCGATGGGCGCCGACTTCCGGTTCCGAAAATGCCAGTGCGCATCTTTCCGGCCCCGGCTTCGCCACGCGGTGGCGAACACGGTAATAGCGCGCCGCCCCAACGGCCGGGCGGTGCTGTCTCTTCCGAATCTGATTGCGCCGTATGCTGCGACCACTTCCGCGGTGTACGCGTGGTATCCGGCGCGATACGGCATGCAGGACGCGCTGCGGATGGGAAACTACAACCTGCTGGGCACGCTGGCAGGCAATATCGTGTTTGAATTTTTGCCCGTCAAGGCGACAAACTTCCTGCGCCGGATGCATCTCGGCGGATCGCGTGTTTCCACGCCTCCTGAGAAGCCTTAATCCGCGGCTGGCTTAGTCGTCTCCTGCCAGCCCTGGGGCGCGATCTGTTTCACACTCACCCTCGGGCGGAACATCTGTCGCTATGCCCTCCGTCGCGATGCGCTCGGTCGCGGCGCGTTTCATATGCTTGTTCACGTACATGGCCGCGTCCGCCGCGCTCAGGAGAGAGTCCTTGGAGGATCCGTCTTCAGGGTAGAGGGCAATGCCCAGGCTGGCCGAACCATGCAGCGCATACCCCCCGATCTCAACGGGGGCCGCAAAGCAGTGCTCCAGGCGCGCGGCAATCTCCTCGACGTCCGCCCGGCGGTGCACCATCGGAACCAGCACCGCGAACTCGTCGCCGCCCACGCGGGCCAGCAGGTCGGCGCCGCGCAGCTGGCGCTTCATCAGGACGGCCACTTCCTGAAGGTAGAGGTCGCCCACCTGGTGGCCGTAGACATCGTTGACCTGCTTGAACTCATCCAGGTCCACGTAAATAAGCCCGAAAATGCTGGCGTCGTCGCGGGCGTGCGCCATGGCGGCATCGAGGTGCTTGTCGAGAGAGAAGCGGTTATGTATATCGGTCAGCAGGTCAAATTCGGAGCGATGCACCAGGTCAGAGTAGAGACGCCGATTCTCGATGGCCAGAGCCGCCAGTTGCGAGCCGACAAAGAATACTTCCTTTTCGTGCACCGCGGCCGGGACACGCGGATCGAGAGCCGCGCATATGGTGCCCAGCGGAGGACCGGAGCGGGACATGATGGATTCCCTGACCGTGCGCAGGCCGTCCGTTTCGGCGGCATAACGGCCGAGCCGCGGGCCGTCCGAGACCTCGCACCAGCACGGGGCTCCATCCAGCTGGAACGAAACCAGTTCCGTAATTCCTTCCAGGACCTCGACCAGCGGACGGAAGCCGTTGATATCTTCCAGGATCCTGCTGCGCTGCTGCTGCAGGCTGGCATTCCGCCGCTCCGCCTCGGCTTCCGCTTCGGCGCGTGCTGCCAGCACCTGCGTCTGGCGCCGCACCTTGCGCTTCAGGGTCCAGCCCCAGGCGCTGATGCCCAGGATGACGAAGAGCATCGCGCTGATGACCCGCGCCAGGTTGCGCACCGTCATCCAGGAGGGCCATGCGACTACGACGATGTCGTTATAGCTGCGCATCATCAGATTGAATGGCACATTCTGGTCGTAGGGGTTGGAATCCTCGAGCGCGCAGATGCCGGTCACGGCCACGGTTGCTCCCACCGGCAGCTCTTTCATGGGAGGCGGCGCGGGGGGCGTTGTCGATCCGTAAAGGGAGCTGGGATGGCGGATGACGGC
>DASXXV010000292.1:0-22678 GCA_036502905.1 Occallatibacter sp.
GACCTGGCTGGCGTTAATTCTCCAACACTCTGCCCCTCCAGCCGAATCATCCCCTCGTCTGGCGTGACAGCACCCGCAAGTATTTTGATGAGTGTAGATTTGCCCGCGCCATTCTCCCCGACAAGCGCGTGAACTTCGCCTTTTCGGAGTTCGAGTGAAACGCCTTTCAACGCTCGAACTCCGCCGTACGATTTCTTTATGCCGACCGCTTCAAGAACAGCGCTCACCGTAGAAACGCTTCGGGGAGGCCTCCGTCCACAGGGATCACGTGCCCGGTCGTCTTGGCGCTTAGGTCGCTTGCCAGGAAGATGATGGCCTCGGCACAGTCATCGGGAAGAATCGGATCTCTGGTCAACGTGCGCTGCGCATAGAACCGGGCCAGTTTCGTTCGCAGGTCTTCAGTGCTTTCCTCCTCCGTGAAGGCAATGTTGTATTTTTTCAGCGAACTCATCACCCGGTCGCGCGGAAACATCGCTGAGCCCGCTACAACCGTCGCCGGCGCAATGCCATTCACCCGCACATACGGAGCCATACCCATCGCAAGCTCGCGAATCAATGCGTTCACCGCGCTCTTACTCACGTCGTACGCTTCACTGCCTTGTTTCGGAACTACTGCATTCGCCGAACTGGTCAGTACAATCACCGACGGTAGCTTCTGATCATTAAAGACGCGCCGAACCTCGTCAGCCAGCAGGTAATTGCCGGTGATGTTGATCTCGAAAGTCTTGCTCCAAACTTCCGGTGATATCTTGCCGTCCGAACCCGGCACTGGAAAGATCGCCGCTGTATTGATCAGTCCGTCGATGCCGCCAAACCGTAGCACCGATAGCTTCAGCGCCGCCGCAATGCTCTCCCGCGAGGTGATGTCGAGTAACACGGGCATAACCATTTCCGTCGACGAGAGCTTGCCTACTTCCTCTGCCACGGATTCAGCGGCCTTCTCGTCCCGATCGGCCACAATCACGTGGGCTCCGCGCTTGGCGAGTTTTAGTGCCACTGCGCGGCCAATCCCGCTGCCGCCCCCCACTACCAGGATAATTTTGCGGCTGAACTCCTGTTCCGGCGGCATTCGTTGCAGCTTTGCTTCTTCAAGCGCCCAGTATTCAATGCGGAATGCCTCAAGCAGAGGCAGCGCGACATAATTATGCAGACTCTTGAAGTTCTTTGAAACATCCGGGCGTTTCGCTTGCGGCAGAGTTTCCACCGCACCGTTTCCACTATCTAGAGCGTTGGCGCCTTCCATTACATGAATCGCGTTGATGAAGAACTCGCTGGTGATGCGAGCCTCGCGCTTGTTCTTGCCAAACGAGAACAGGCCAAGACCCGGTATCAGCACCACCGAGGGATTTGCATCCCGTAGCTTCGGCGATTCCGCATCGGCGCATTGGCCGTAGTAATCGGCGTAGTCCTTTCGATACTGCGCGGCCCCTTCTTCGATTCGCTTGCGCAGCACTGCCAGGTTCTCCTGCTGAGGATTCCATGGCACAAACATAGGCTTGATTCGTGTACGCAGGAAATGATCGGGGCAGCTTGTTCCCAGTTGCGACAGTTCGGGACCCCAGGCCGAATTTGCGAAACGAAGTGCGTCTTCAGCGTCTGTGTAGTGTGCGACAGCCCGCTTTGTAGAAGCAAGAACTCCTCTCAGCACCGGAAAGATTTCCGCGGCAATGTCCCTGCGGTTTTCAAGCGGTTGCGCCGATGCTCCCCCGAACGACTTCTTACCCACCTGGTGAGCCGCCACAAATTGCCCTAACTCATCAATGGTCCTGATGCTGTTTAAGTAACATTCGCGCTGCGTCTGGCCCCACGTAAACAGACCATGCCCGCCAAGGATGATGCCGTCGCACTTCGGATTGCTGGCCACGCTATCACGCAACATTAACCCGAGTTCGAATCCGGGCCGCTGCCAAGGCAGCCAAACCAGGTTCCGCCCGAATCGCTCGTTGAATTCAGCCATCTTCTGCTTACCATTTGCGCTGGCTGCCAACGCAATCGCCCAGTCCGGATGCAGGTGGTCCACGTGAGGAAACGGCAGGAAGCCATGCAAGGGCGTGTCGATCGAGGAGGCCACGGGGTTGTTGCGGAACGAGGACAGCGCGTACATCTCCACCATCTCGTCCTCGCGCTCCTGGCCCCTGTAGAGATGCTCGAGCGCGAGCAGCTTGTCCATATACAAGGTGGCGAATCCGGTGCGCTTGATGCTGCCCAGGTCGCCGCCGCTGCCTTTTACCCACAGCACCTTGACGGTGTGCCCGGTCAGCGGATCGACTTCGTCGATCTTCGAACTGGTGTTACCGCCGGCGAAGTTAGTGATACGCAGGTCGGAGCCGAGCAGGTTGGAGCGATAGCGCAGTAACTCGGGCTCATCCAGCTTGTCTGCTTCGGCGGGGTCCCAGCGGTCTTGAAGGAACTTAAGTGAGGGGGAAGCAACGGCTGCAACGGTCATGTTTACACCTTAATCCGACGATCAATCGAAATTCACCCTATCACAGGGAAATAACAATAGGGAACATATTTCCGCGCGGAATTCGGGAGTGCGCTTTCGGGTTGCAGGTGGTGCGGTGCTATGATGGCCGCGCAGCGAAAGACAGGTCTTATTTCCATGCAAAAGAAAACGATTTCAGTGGTCATGGCGCAGCGGATCTTCGCCCTTTCTGTCGTACTCTTGCTCATGTTTGTTTCCTCCCTTGCGGCGCAATCCGCGCACGTTGCGTTCGACTCCTCGGCCAAGGTGTTTCGCCTCGACGGCGGCGACTTGTCTTACGTGTTCGGGGTGAATCAGCGGGGCGAGCTGCAATCGATCTACTGGGGCGGACGGCTGGGGGCCGGGGACGCGATTCCGCAACCCCAGCCTATGCGCGAAGTGGCGTCGTTTGACTCCTCGTACACGAACACGCCGGAGGAGTACGCCGGCTGGGGCGCGGGGCTGTTTGTGGAGCCGGCCCTGAAAGTCACGTTCCCCGACGGGAACCGCGACCTGGTACTCCATTACGACAGCCACACGACGAAGGCCGATGGCATTGACGTAGTTCTCAAGGATATTTCGCGCAAGATCTACGTGACCCTGCACTACTCCATTGACGCGGCCAGCGGGATTCTCTCCCGTTCGGCAACCATTGAGAACCGCGAGTCCCAGCCGGTGACTATCGAGCAGGCCGCCGCGGCCGCATGGAGTCTTCCGGCCGCGCATTACACGCTCAATTATCTGACTGGCCGCTGGGCCGGCGAATGGACCTTGAACCAGGAACCGGTGCGGCACGGCGCGCGCATTATCGAAAGCCGCCGCGGGTCCACCGGCCACCAGGCCAATCCGTGGTTCGCCATCCAGGCCGGCGAGACCGACGAGAACCATGGCGAAGTCTGGTTCGGGGCGCTGGCGTGGAGCGGCTCCTGGCGCATCACCGTCGAGGAGGACCAGCTTGACGCCGTGCGCATCACGGGAGGATTCAATCCCTTCGACTTCGGCTACGTTCTGCACCCCGGGCAGTCGCTGGAAACGCCTATTTTCTATGGCGGCTACTCCCATCACGGCCTGGGCGGCGCGTCGCGGCTGCTGCATCACTTCGAAGTCGCCAACGTGCTGCCGCACCGTCCCGGCCAGCAGGACGCACCCAAGCCGCGGCCGGTCATCTACAACTCCTGGGAGGCCACCGAATTCCGCGTGAATGAAGCCGGCCAGATGGCCCTGGCGGAAAAGGCCGCGGCGCTGGGAATCGATCGTTTTGTGATGGACGACGGCTGGTTCGGACAGCGCAAGGACGACCATGCAGGGCTGGGCGACTGGTACGTCAACAAGGAGAAATTCCCCAACGGCCTGAAGCCTCTGATCGACAAGGTCCACTCGCTGGGGATGGACTTCGGCTTGTGGGTGGAACCGGAAATGGTGAATCCTGATTCCGACCTCTATCGAAAGCATCCCGACTGGGTACTGAACTTTCCCGGCCGCCCGCGAACCGAAGGGCGCAACCAGCTGGTCCTCAACCTGGCCCGGACCGATGTGCGCGATTACGTCATCGGCTTTCTGGACAAGCTGGTGAACGAGAACGATATCGCCTTCCTCAAGTGGGACTACAACCGCAACTGGAGCGAGCCCGGCTGGGACCAATTGCCGCCCGCGGAGCAGAAGCGCGTCTATGTCGATTTCACGCGCAACCTCTACTGGGTTCTGGCCGAACTGCAAAAGCGCCATCCCAAGCTGGAGATTGAGTCCTGCTCCGGCGGCGGGGGCCGCGTGGACCTCGGCATACTCAAGTACACCGATGAGGTCTGGCCGTCAGACAATACCGATCCTTTCGATCGCCTGACGCAGCAGGACGGGTTCACCTACGCTTACACGCCACAAGTGATGATGGCGTGGGTCACGGACTCGCCGGACTGGCATGGCAAGCGTACCTTTTCCCTGCCCTACCGGATGCTGAGTTCGATGCAGGGCTCGCTGGGGATCGGGGCCAACATCCTCAAGTGGAACGACGAGGAGATGGCCACAGCCAAGCGCCTCATCGCGGCCTATCACGAGGTGCAGCGCACCATCGTCCAGGGGGATCTGTACCGCCTGATTTCGCCGCGCAATGGCAGCGAGTTTTCGGCTACGCAAACAATCAATAAGGATAAGAGCCAGTCGGTGGTGTTTGCGTTCATCCATTCCACGGAGCTCATGCGCCCATTCCCGCGT
The DNA here is from genome assembly GCA_036502905.1 of Occallatibacter sp. Taxonomy (GTDB): domain Bacteria; phylum Acidobacteriota; class Terriglobia; order Terriglobales; family Acidobacteriaceae; genus Telmatobacter. The sequence goes on from DASXXV010000292.1 coordinate 4,673, forward strand.
CTCAAGTTGAAGGGTCTTGACGCGGCGCAGACATACACGCTGACGGCGATCGAGGGCAAGGCCCAAACCGCAACGCCGCAGACCGCCAGCGGCGCTTACTGGATGAATCACGGGTTCGACATGGACGATGAATTCAAGGGAGACTTCCAGGCCGCTGCATTCCGTCTCGACCGCAAGTGAGGGGCCTGACCGAGAGATCCTGGGTCCCAAAGTACGAATCTTTACGCCGTGTGGATGCATCGAACTCCCGTGCGTGCCAGGACGCCCGGCGGGGATGGTAGTTCTTCCGCAAGTTCCGGCAAGTACAAGCTCTTAGCTATCTCTTTGTGTCGCACCCATGACTCTGTTACTATCAAGCTCACAGATGGTCCGCGCTACCCAATGCCGCTTGTGTCTCTGTTGTCGCCTGTCGAACAACTTCGACGGGTGTCCATCCTAGTCTCTCGATCTTCCCAGCAGAACTGATCAGAAAGACACACCCGTTGCTGACGCGCCGGGTCAGTCTTTATGCACGTGATTGTCATCCGGCCTACAGCATTTCCAAATGCCGAGAGGTCTCGATGCCGGTCGCCACCGTCCAGGAAACATCAGTCGTACCGCAACCCGCCACAGGCAAGAAACGCCTGAGCCATCTCCGCCTGCTCGAAGCCGAGAGCATCCATATGATCCGCGAAGTGGCCTCGGAGTTTGAGCGGCCGGTGATGCTTTACTCCATTGGAAAAGACTCGTCGGTGATGCTGCGGCTGGCGCAGAAGGCCTTCTACCCGGGGCCGATTCCCTTTCCGCTGCTGCACATCGACACCGGTTTCAAGTTCCGGGAGATGCTCGCGTTCCGGGACGATATGGCGCGCTCTATCGGGGCCAAGCTGCTGGTCTGGCGCAACGAGCCGGCCATCACCGCCGGAACCAATCCCATCGTGCTGGACACCAAGCGCTGCTGCGGGCTGCTGAAGACCCAGGCCCTGCTGGATGCGCTGAGGCACTATAAGTTCGACGCCGCGTTCGGCGGCGCACGCCGCGATGAAGAGAAATCGCGCGCCAAGGAACGCATCTACTCGTTCCGCGACGGGGCCGGCCAGTGGGACCCGAAGAACCAGCGCCCCGAGTTGTGGAACCTTTACAACGCGCGCATCCATCCCGGTGAAAGCATCCGCGTGTTCCCCCTTTCCAACTGGACCGAGATGGACGTCTGGCAGTACATCCACGAAGAGAAGATTCCGGTGGTCGATCTCTACTACGCGAAAGAGCGGCCCATGTACGTGCGCGGCGAGGCGCTGCTTCCCATCGAGCAGGATTTTGTGGCATTTCCCGGGGAGAAGCCGCAGATGGTGAAATCGCGCCTGCGTTCGCTGGGTTGCAGCCCCTGCACCGGCGCCATCCGCTCGGACGCCGAGACCATTCCCGAGATCATTGCCGAGCTGCTGTCTTTTCGGTCTTCTGAACGCGCCAACCGCGCCATCGATCACGACCAGGAAGGCTCGATGGAGATCAAAAAGCGGGAGGGCTATTTCTGATGTCCACCCTCGCCGCGCCATTCTCCATTGCCGAATTCCTGGACCAGGAACGGGAGAAGGATCTGCTTCGTTTTTCGACTGCGGGCAGCGTGGACGACGGCAAATCCACGCTGATCGGCCGCCTGCTCTACGACACGCAGTCCGTCTACGAAGACCAGGTCCGTTCCATCGAAGGGAAAGGCACTACCGCCCCCGGCCAGATCGACTTTGCGCTTCTCACTGACGGGCTTCGCGCCGAGCGCGAGCAAGGCATCACCATCGATGTTGCCTACCGCTATTTCTCCACGGGCAAACGGAAATTCATCATTGCCGACACGCCCGGGCACGAGCAGTACACGCGCAACATGGCTACGGGCGCCTCCACCGCCGATGCTTCGGTGGTTCTGATCGATGCGGGTAAAGGGGTGCTGGTGCAGTCGCGCCGCCACGCATACATCGCGTCGCTGCTGCGCGTGCGGCACATTCTCGTGGCGGTAAACAAGATGGACCTGATCGGCTACGACGAGCAGGCCTTCCGCGCCATCGAGCAAGACTTCCGCCAGGTTCTGGAGCAGATCGCGGCCGACACCGGCAATCCTGTTGAAGCGACGTTTGTGCCGGTCAGCGCGCTCAAGGGAGACAACGTAGTTCACGGTTCGGGCGCCATGCCCTGGTACACCGGCCCGTCGCTGCTGGAATTGCTGGAAGCGCTTCCGCCGTCGCACCGGTCGCACGCCGGCGCGTTCCGTTTTCCCGTGCAGCGCGTTCTTCGCCCCGACCACACCTTCAGAGGGTTCTCCGGCCAGATTGGGTCGGGGGCCATCCGTCCCGGCGATGCCATCACGGTCCTTCCCTCCGGCCGCACGGCGAAGATAGAGCGGATCGTCACATGGGACGGCGACCTGGAGGAAGCTTATGCGCCCCTTTCGGTCACCCTGGTGCTTGATCGCGAACTCGATATCAGCCGCGGCGACCTGATCGTCTCTTCTGAGCAGCCGGCGACGATTGCCAAAACCGCCACCGCCGCCCTGGTGTGGATGGATCAAAAGCCGCTTGAGCTCAACCGGCGCTACCTGCTCAAGCACACCAGCCACACGGTTCCCGCGATGATTCCGGCGATTCACCATCGCACCGACGTGGGCACGCTGACCCACCAGCCCGGGCAGACCTTCGCGATGAACGACATCGGGGTGGTCACACTGAACCTGTTGCGCCCCATCGCCGTCGATCTCTACAGCGAAAACCGCTCTACCGGCGCCTTCATTCTGATCGACCCGAAAACCAACAGCACCGTCGCCGCCGGCATGATCACGCTGGCGCAGGCCGACACCTCCGACGGCGAAGACGAATTCGCCACGGAGACGGGGGCGGTGACCGTACGCGAACGCGCGGCGCGGTGGGGCCACCAGGGCGGAGAACTCGCGCTCGAAGGTCCACCGCAACTGATTCATGCCATCGAGCGCTCTCTGTTCGCGGCGGGTGTGATCACGCAGCGAATCGAGACGACGGATCCCCTGTTCACCGGCCAACCCGGCCTGCTGGAGGCCTTTACGCGCCTGCAGGTCGCCTCCGGACTGCTCGTACTGGTCGTCGCAATTCGAGAAGGCGACGAACTGAGCGCACGCATCAACGATCGCGAAATGCTGCTTAACGACGCTAACCCCAACGCCGCGATCGCCGCGATTCACCAGTTGCTTCACCAGGAAAAGATTCTCTTCGATACCGAGGGAGCGGGACTCTAAATGAGCACCATAGAAATCCATAACGAAGTGAGTGCAAAGCTGGACAGCGTACGAGCCGTGCTGGGCCGGGCGATCATCGGCACCGGCGATGTGTGCCTGACGTGCAGTTTCCAGGCCGAGGATGTGCTGCTGACCAAGCTGGCGCTGGAACTGGATGCAAAGATTCCCGTTCTCTTCCTCGACACCGGCTATCACTTTCGCGAAACGTACGAGTATCGCGACCGCATGGCGCGCGAGTGGAGATTGAATCTGATCAACCTGCTGCCGGAGAAGACGGTCGCCGAGCAGGAGTCCGAGCACGGGCTGCTCTATCAATCCGCGCCCGACCAGTGCTGCAAACTGCGCAAGGTGGAACCACTGTTCAAGGCGGTTGCCAATTATCGCGTATGGGTCACCGGGCTTCGCCGCGAACAGGCCAGAAGCCGCACCGCCCTGGAGGAATCGGCGTTGTTCGCTCTGCCGGGCGGCAAGCAGGTCCTCAAGCTGGCGCCGCTTGCATCCTGGACCACGCGCGACGTGTGGTACGCCTGCGAGCAGCTCTCAATTCCCCTGCTTCCTCTATACGAGCGCGGGTACTCGTCCATTGGGTGCGAGCCGTGTACCACGCTGCCTCTCGATCCCAATGATCCCCGCTCCGGCCGCTGGTCGGGACGAAAAGTTGAATGCGGCATTCACATCCAGCCTGCGCCCGCGACGAATTAATCCTGTCGTCCTGAGGGGAAGCACCAGGATGGGCGGTTTCCGGCGGTTCCAATACGAGGCCCCATGCCATACCTTATCGGACTCATCATCGCGCTCTTCATCACGCTCACGGGCGTAGGCGCCGGCACCATCACGGTTCCGATCCTGGTGCTGTTCCTGGGCGTGCCCGCCCCGGTCGCGGTGAGCATCGGACTGATGTTCGCGGCCGTGGTGAAGCTCATCCTGGTGCCCGCGCAGGTGGCACGCGGCAACGTGGCGTGGCGCACCCTCGGTTACATGCTGCTGGGGGGAGTACCGGGCGTGCTGATTGGCTCGCTGTACCTCAAGCACCTGGTCACCGCCGGATCCGCGAATGTGGTCAACGCGATCCTGGGCATCATTCTGGTCACCACTGCAACCTGGCAGATCCTGTTTTCGTTTCGGCCCGTTCGCGAGCATTCTGAAAGAAAAGACCGCAGCCGCTGGCTAACGTGGCTCATGTTCCCGGTGGGCGCCGAGGTCGGCTTTTCATCCGCGGGCGCCGGCGCATTGGGTTCCGCGGCGCTCCTCAGCCTCACCCCGCTGGCGCCCGCACAAGTGGTCGGAACCGATATCGCCTTCGGCTTTATCGTCTCGCTGATTGGGAGCGGCGCACACTGGTTCTCGCCCTTAAGCGATGTGGCTCTCCTCGAGCAGCTGATCGCCGGCGGGGTTCTCGGCGCCATCGGCGGAACGCTTCTGAGCACCCGCATTCCGCGCCGTCCGCTGCGTTTCGCGCTATGGATCTGGCTGCTGGTTCTGGGGGGACAGTTCCTGTTCAACAGCTACAAAGTGTGGAACCTGCCGGACAAGCAAGCCGCAGGCCACTACAGCGCCGTACGCGTAAAGTAGGGCCTCCCATCTTAACCCAGGTGTTCCGGCTTTAATACTGGTGTTCCACCTAGGGCCGGGATGTAAACGCGGCCAAGGCGGAAACGCACGCTCTCCAAGAACGCCATCCCCTTGAGTTGTACAATCTGGCTTTGGCGCGGCATCGCTAATTAACCATGCGCGTGTCCGGAGAGCAGATGAAATCCCTCCTTCTCAAAGAGTATTTGAAGCTGGAAGTCGCCGATTTTCCCCAGCCACAGCCCGGTCCCGGCGAAGTGTTGATCCGGGTGGCCGCATGTGGCATCTGCGGCAGCGACGTCCACGGCTACGACGGCACCTCCGGCCGCCGCATTCCTCCGATCGTGATGGGCCACGAGGCGGCGGGCACGGTGGCCACGGCGGGTGCGGGCGTAACGCGCTTCCAGCCCGGCGATCGCGTCACGTTCGACTCTACTGTTTATTGCGGGGAATGTGATTTCTGCCGTCGCGGGGAAGTAAATCTCTGTGACAAGCGTGAAGTGATCGGCGTCTCCTGCGGGGACTATCGCCGCCACGGCGCCTTCGCCGAGTACATCGCCATTCCGGAGCGCATTCTTTATCACCTGCCCGAATCGATGTCGTTCCCTGAAGCTGCCATGCTGGAAGCGGTTTCCGTCGCGCTTCATGCCGTGCACGTGACAGGAAATCTCAAGGGGCAAACCGTGCTGGTGATCGGCGCCGGCATGATCGGGCTGCTCACCTTGCAGGCGGCGCGCGCCGCGGGGGCCGCACGCGTGTTCATCGCCGATATCGATGCCACCCGCCTGAATCTGGCGCGCTCGCTGGGCGCGGACGAGGCATTCAACCTCTCCGGCCCGGACCTCACGCGCGAGATTCTCAGCCAGACGCGCGAATTGGGCGCCGATGCCGTGCTGGAAGCGGTGGGGCGCAGCGAGACCATCGCCACCGCCATCGATTGCGTGCGCAAAGGGGGCACCGTAACCCTTATCGGGAACATCACGCCCAAAGTGGAAATCCATTTGCAAAAGGTCGTATCACGACAGATCCGCCTGCAGGGTTCCGCAGCCTCCTCGGGGGAATACCCTGAGGCCATCGATCTCATTGCAAGGGGCAAGATCCAGGTGAAGCCCCTGATCACTGCCGTGGCTCCTCTGGAAGAAGGGCCGCAGTGGTTCAAGCGCCTCTATGCACACGAGCCCAACCTGATGAAAGTAGTTCTCACCGCGGACTCCGAGACACTGGAGCACGCAGGAGCCGCAAAATGAGTGAGAACTTGTTCGATCTATCCGGTCAGGTGGCTATTGTCACGGGGACAAGCCGGGGCCTGGGGCAGTACCTGGCGCGCGCCCTGGCGCGAGCCGGGGCCGACCTGATTCTGACCAGCCGCCGCCGCGAGAGCCTCGCTCCCTTTGAAGAAGAGGTGCGCGCGCTAGGCCGGCGCACGCTCGCGCTGGAGCTCGATGTCCGCGATCACGCGAGCATCCAGAACTTCGCCGGCGAGGCGGAGGCCGCTTTCGGGAAGATTCACATCCTTGTGAACAATGCCGGGTGCAACGTGCGCAAGCCCGCTCTCGAAGTTAGCTGGGACGACTGGAACCTGGTACTCGACACCAACCTGCGGGGCAGCTTTTTCGTTTCCCAGGCCATCGCGCGGGGCATGACGGCGCATGGCTACGGACGCATCATCAACATCGGCTCGGTAACCAGCGTGGCGGGTTATGCCGGTCTTGGGCCGTATGGCGCAAGCCGCGGCGGAATCCGCCAGCTCACCATGAGCCTGGCCGCGGACTGGGGCAAGCAGGGCGTCACGGTCAACTGCCTCGCGCCGGGATGGTTTCGCACCGAGCAGAACAAGGTGATGTACGAAGATGCAGGATGGGTCGATTACCTGAAGGAACGCATCCCCCTGGATCGACCCGGCCGTCCCGACGATCTCGATGGCGCGGTGGTGTTCCTTGCATCCGAAGCCAGCCGCTACGTGACCGGCCAGACGATGCTGATCGACGGCGGCATCTCCACCGGCGCCCTGCGCGCCTTGCCGGCGCGGAAGTGAATGAGGCAGCTTCCAGCTTCTAGCTTCTAACCGCCTGGCGCAGAGAATGCATTACCAGCACTGGTCGAGAGCAACCGCAGATCCTTTCCCTTCCCCTTCGCAAGCTCAGGGTCAGGGTCAGGATGACAACCTATTGTTTTCATCTGCACGTACGAGATGCCACAGTAACGCTTTCACCACGACAGGCCAACTAGCTTCTAGCTTCCAGCTTCTAGTTTTTGTTACGCAGGTCAATCATCCGAATCTCGCCGAGCGAAAAAGATATGCGCTGCGATTTCCCTGGCGAGATAGGCGGCCGCGACCTACGGTTCGTCCTGCTCCGGTTTGGCGGCGGCTTTCCCAGGCGCCACAATGCCGTACTTCACTTCCAGATATTCCTGCAGTTCTTGGGGCAACAGCGCAGCCACTTCCTGCCAGGTCATAACTTTCGATCGCACTCGCATGTCCGCGCTCTTCACCGCGGCCATCACGTGAAACCAGGCTTCGCGCAGATCGGGCCGGCGCTGGTCGTGTACTACGCAGAAGCTGCAGCCATGGGCATACGCGGCCAGCACATTGCGTATGAGCTGATAGCCTGCGTAAGCAGGAATGGCCGGCAGCGAACTCCACTCCTGTTCCACCAGGCCCTCCTGGTATTCGCGGGCGACAGCAGCCACATCGGGATGGGACGATCCTTCTGTCTCCTCCCACTCCTGCGTGTAGGCCTCGGCAAATTCAGCCGCAATACGGCGCCGCTGCTCGCGTAACGCCATGCGGGGCAGCAACTCGGGGCAGAACACCTCTTCGAAGTCGCGATATCCCTCGACCACGGCCGCCGCCCTGGTTTGAAAATCCGCTTCGGTAAGCTTGGCCTCGATCAGCAACGATCCCCAGCGGAGATCCACCTCGGTGGTATCGGTCCTTCCATTCTTCAGCGGCACGCGCGCCTTCCACCCGAAGGCCACATCAGCTCCATTATCGACTCCCAGAAAGCTCCGCACCTGCGGTGATTCCATCACTCCCGGGGTACAGAACACGTTCATCAGCAACGCATCGGAACTAGTCGAAGAGTCCAATTCGCACCACGGCCGATCGGCGCGCGGCAAGGTTCGCCTTCCGGTGTGAGCCTTCTTCAGGCGCCGCATCCACTCGGGATTCTGGAGAATCGCCGCGTAAGCCGGATCAAAGAAGTTTCCATGCCGGGGGCTGCCCGAGCTGTCGACGGGCGGGTAGACGACTACGGCCTCGGTTCCGTAGCTCTCCACATGAGCGCGGCCGCGCGCCCAGTGGCGATTGCGCTGTGCAAGTTCCCGGCGAAGCTGCGCCGCATAGCTGCCCGATCCAACCATCATCGTGTAACCGCTCATCCCAATGATCGAGCCTTTCACGAGCGCTCAGCGTGAGAAAATAGTGTCTGTGATGCGTAGTCTGAAATACTCAATTTTCTTCCCTCTGGCGATATTGTCCGCGACCGCCGCGTATCCGTTTCCTGATTCCAGTTCGAAAGCCGACGAACAGGCGGGCGCCGCCCTTTATCGCGACAAGGGCTGTCCCCAATGCCACGGCGCAGATCTGAACGGGAACAAAAAGGGACCTTCCCTCGCCGCCATCCGCACGGATCCCGCGTGGCCTCCGGAAAAGATTACAAAACAAATTATGGATGGCGGCCCGAAAATGCCGCCCTTCGGGGAGTCGCTCACCGACCCGGAAGTCGCGCAGCTGGTCGCATTTCTTCGCGCGAAGGACCGGCCGGCGCCGCCTGCGGCCGCCAATCCGCCGTCAAACTAAGGGCAAAGATCCGTTTGCACCTTCGCCGGAAGTCGTGGTTTCTGTGCGCCGGCGGAAGGCCGCGAACTTCGTATCGAACACATTCGTTTCTTCGCCGAATTGGCTAGCCCCTTTTCGAGCGCGGCGGCTCAGGCCTCCACGGGCACGTTGACGATTCCGTCTGTCCCGAACACGCGGCGGTACCGCTCGATCTCGTCCGGGGGACCCATGGCCTTGGCAAAGTTGTCGGAAAGCTTTACCGCCGGCCGCCCGTCCACTTCCGCCAGCTTGCAAACCAGGCTGATGGGATTGAAGCTGTGGTCTCCGCGCGGATTGCAATTGCGAAAGTCGTTGGTCAGGAAGGTGCCCCAGCCGCTGGCGTAGCGGATGCGGCGATGCGGAATCCATTTCTCCGAGTGGCAAAAATCGCCTGAGCTGCGGAACTCTCCAACGCCCACTCCCTCGCGGACCGTCCCGCCGAAATAGGCATGCAGCTCGAGAATGCGGTCCACGTCGAGGGCATCGGACGCGATCAGGCGCTTGCGGCGCGGATCGCGCCCGCGCTGCTCGAGCCAGGCGACATATTCATCGCCGGCCACAAACGGATCCTTGCTGTCGATGCGCTGGCCCGTCCAGTCCGCCACCCAGTCCGGAGCGTTGCGCAGGAACTGCGTGGTTCCGAACGTATCCGGCAGCAGGATCAGCAATTCGCCCTGGTAGGTCTGCTGCCACAACTCCAGCAGCCGGTACTGCGCGGTGCGCAATTCCTCATCATTGTCAGCTAGGGCGGCCAGGGCCATGGGCAACTCGTGGGCATTGGTCCCGATCGCTTCGAGGTCGTGCTTGTAAGCAAGGTAGGTGTTGGAGCTGCCGGTAAAGCCCGGGCCCAAAACATCGCTCATGGCTTTGACCACGTATTCCTGCCACAGGAAGCTATGACGGCGGCGGGTGCCAAAGTCGCTGAAGCTCAATCCCGGCACGCCGCGCAGCCGCTCCATCTTCTCCCACAGCCGGGTCTTGGCGCGCGCATAGAGGATGTCGAGTTCGAACTCGCTGAGATTCTTCAAGGCGGCGCGCGTCTTCAGCTCATCGATGATGGAGAGCGAGTAGATCTCCCACATGGTCGTCTCTGTCCAGAGCCCGTCGAAGCGCAGCTCGATCTGTCCGTCTTCAACCGAGAGATCAAAATCCGACAGCCGGAATCCGGTGTCGAGCCATTCGAGAAAGCCCGGCTCGAAGATTCCTCGGCGTCCGTAGAACGTGTTGCCGGCCAGCCAGATGAGCTCCGACTTGTGATAGCGCAGCTTGCGCACCGCCTCGAGCTGGTCGCGCATTTCGTGGAGATTGACGATTTCTCCCAGGCGCACGGACGTGGTCCGGTTCTGCAGCGAAAAGGTGGCGCGGTTTCGGGGAAAATGCTTCCAGATGAACTGCAGCATCAGCAGCTTGTAGAAATCGGTATCGAGCAGCGAGCGCACAATGGGGTCGAGTTCCCAGTTGTGGTCATGGCTGCGGCGTGCAATGTTTACGATCACGAGGATTACTTTAATTGACGGCGCGCGCTTCGATGGCCTTCTGAATACGTGCCTTCGCCTGCTGGTCCAGAGGGGGCATGGCTCCCGATTGGGAAGCCACCCACCCACCCCAGCGATTCCCGGCCTCATTCAGAGTGGCGAGATCGGAGCCGCGCAGCATGTAATGCGCCATGGCGGCGGTAAACGCATCGCCGGCGCCAATGGTATCGGCGACTTTCACCGCAATTCCCGGGTGATCGTGCCATTCCTGGCGTGTGATCAGCAAACTTCCGCACCCTCCGCGGGTAACCGCCACCATTTTGAGGGTGGGAAACTCTTCCAGCAGCTTCTCAGCGCCCCCGCGCAGCGCGCCGGGATCCTCGATATCAAAGGCGGGCAGCCCCAGCAGCGCCAGCACCAGCGGCACCTCGGCGTCGTTCATCTTCATCACCGAGGCCAGTTCCAGGGACTCCTGGATGACTTCACTGGAGTAGAACGGCGCGCGCAGGTTGACATCGAATATGCGGACACAATTGGCCTGCGTCTGCGCCGCCAGCGTCTGTATGGTCTGGCGCGACTCGAGGCTGCGCTGCGCCAACGACCCGAAGCAGATAGCATCGGCTCTTTCGGCAAGTTTGACCCACTCGTCGGAAAGCTCCAGGAAATCCCAGGCGGCGGGTTGGTGAATCGTGTACCCGGGCTGGCCTTCGTTGAAGGCGACCGTCACGCGTCCCGTCTCGTGCACGGGGTCCACCTGCAAGAACTCGGTATCGGCGGGGAGGGGATCGAGCAGTTCCACCGCCTTGCGTCCCAGGTCGTCGCGGCCGATGCGGCTGAGGACGGCCACGTGACTCCCCAGGCGCCCTGCCATCACGCTGAAGTTGGCAGGGGCCCCGCCCAGTCTTGGCCCCTCGGGTAGAACATCCCAAAGCAGTTCGCCCACGCCGAGGATGAGATGCGGTTCCATTCGCAAGCACACTCCACACGTCCCCGCTTATCTTCGCAAACGGTCTTTCTGAATGCCAAGCAGACAGCTTTCTACCTGCCGGGCGGTTTCGTCAACTCTTTGGCGGGAAGGTCAGACCCCCGGAAGGCCCACCGCGCTGGTCCCAACAGCAAGCCAAAGTCATGGCATGGTGACGTTCGACGCATGGATATGGACGATTTTCCATCCCTCTACACCGCGTCGTAACACGACTGTCCGCCGGCTCAGGACATTCGCATCCACGAGGTGAAACGTCACCAGGGCAATGTCCTTTGACAGGAGCTGGATTTTCAGATCCTGCGGCTTGAGGTTCATGTAAGGCGCCGTATCCCGGCCCGAATTCTTCCTGATGCGGGCGAAGACCCCCAGCCACGCCTTTTCGAATTCCTGCGCCGAATCGATACGCCGCACATTGGGTGGAGCGGGGTGGAACATGGTTACGTCCGGCGCAAAGCACTTGCGAAAAGCAGGCCAATCCAGGTTGTTGAAGGCGATGAGGAACGTGGTGAGCGCCTGCTGGATTTCGGCTTGCGCCCGGGTCGTCTCATCTTGCGATTGCGCCCTGCCCCGATCCGCGGCGCCCAGGGCGACCGCGAGCGCAACAACCGCCCACCCTTTCGCCGGCATTCTCATCGAGTCGATTCCTTCAGAGTTTCCATCATGCCGTGTCCGGCATTGCCTCTCCACCGCCAGATCGAACAATCCTCGTAGTTGGCGGCGGCATACTCACCCTCCGGCTGATTTGCCAGGATGCGGTGGTCGGCGATCGCATCAAGGCGCGATCGCTGCACCTGGCCAACAAACAGCCGGACAAAACCAGATCGCCTTGCCGCCTCAAGCTCTTCCTCCTGCTCGTTGTTCACGTAGAGAATGTCCAGTTCCCCTGGCCGCCCTTCGAAGCGTTTTGCGATGTTTTTCAAGAGACGCCTCATCACCGCCGCGGCGAAGGGATTGAACAGGAACGCAACGCACGGCGCGGAGGGAAAAGGAAACTCTGCGGCATCGCGACAGAACAACCGCATCGGCGCCCGAGCCCGCCCCGTCTTTCGCCATAATGCAAGATTTCGCCGCGCAATGCGCGCCAGCGCAGAATTCAGTTCCACTCCGATCACGGCGCGAAACGGGATTTCGGCGGCCAGCAGCATCGCCCGTCCCATACCGGCGCCGAGATCGATAAACGTCGTCTCCTCGATGGCCGCCGCTGGCCCGCTCCGCTGCCAGCGACGCACCAGGCCTGCAAACACCGACGGTGCGACGCCGTAATACGCCGTGATATGCGGGTCGTGCCGATGCCCGCTTTTCAGATGGCGCCCGGCGACCAGTCCGCTAGTGCGAACGCCGTTCGCCTGGTCGAACGGGTGCCGCAGGAACCCGTCCGCCACCGAGAGGCCAGGCAAGAGTCTTCCAGTGGTCTTCTTTGCCTCAGCTTCGTCCTTCACGCTTGAACCTTAGCATGTCCGGTACGGCGGACTGCACGGCGGGAAAGGCCTGGGATGGGCATGTTTTCCGGGTCGGATCCTCAATATCCGGGTAAGCAAACCTCGACGCCACCGCCAGACGGGGCGTATCCGGAGCCATTCGGCCCGAGCTGTAGCCCAACCGACTGAACGGATGACACGCGAACCCGGTTCGCGATACTCTTGAATATCCGCGCGCCGACGCGACTACATCCCAGCGAAGAAGATCTATCGCCGGGACCGGTGAAGGAGTTTTCCCGCTCTCATGCCTATCCAAACCACCCCGAAAATCTGGCATAACGGCAACCTCATTCCGTGGGAGCAGGCCAACATCCACGTGATGAGCCACGTGGTTCATTACGGGTCCAGCGTCTTCGAAGGAATTCGCTGCTATGCCCAACCGCATGGATCGGCAGTGTTTCGCCTGCCCGAGCACATGCAGCGCCTGATCGACTCCGCCAAGATCTACCGGATGTCCATCCCTTACACGCTGGACGAACTGTGCGCGGCGGTGGTGGACACCATCGAGACAAACAATGTCGCGCCCTGCTACATCCGCCCCATCGTGCTGCGCGGCTATGGCGAGATTGGGGTCAGCCCCAAGGGCTCGCCGATCGAAGTCTACATCGCCAATTTCCCCTGGGGGAAATACATGCCTGGCGGCGACGGCGCGGACGTCTGCGTCTCGAGCTGGAACCGTCTGGCGCCGAACACCATGCCTGCGCTCGCCAAAGCCGGCGCAAACTACATGAATTCGCAGCTCATCCGCATGGAAGCCGACGCCAACGGCTACGCCGAAGGCATCGGGCTCGACGTGAACGGGCTGGTGAGCGAAGGCTCCGGCGAGAACATCTTCATCGTCCGCAACGGCGTGCTTTACACGCCGCCGCTGGCCAACTCGGCGCTCTCCGGGATCACGCGGGACAGCGTGCTGACCATCGCCCGCCACCTCGGCCTGACGGTGATCGAGCAGCCTATGCCGCGCGAACTGCTCTACATCTCCGACGAGGTCTTTTTCACCGGCACGGCCGCCGAGGTCTCGCCGATCCGCTCCATCGACCGCATTTTGATCGGCGAAGGAAAGCCCGGGGAGATCACCCGCAAGATCGGCGATGAATTTTTCGCCATCGCCAACGGGCTGAAGCCTGACCGCTTCGGCTGGCTCACGCCCACCAAGGTGAATGCCCAGGAGCCGGTGACGGCGTAGGCAGCACAGAAATGGCACTTCCGGCGGGCGGCTCACATCGGGCCGCCCGCTATAATTTTGTTCGGCACTCAAACTACGATTTCATCACTGACAACTGAAGACTGACGACCAACAACTGCCCTACGGAGCACCGTGAAACTCGAGATGCAAGTCAAACTGGCCGGCCTGGAGCTGACCAATCCAGTCATCGCCGCCAGCGGGACCTTCGGTTATGGAATCGAGTTCGAGGAAATTGTAGCCCTGGAGCGGCTGGGTGGATTCGTCACCAAGGGAATTTCGCTGGAGCCGATCCAGGGCCATCCCCCGCCGCGGATCATCCAGACCGCGGCCGGCATGCTCAACGCCATCGGCCTCCAGAATGTCGGCGTGGAGGAGTTCATTGCCAAGAAGCTGCCGCTCCTCCGGCGCTACCCCGCCTGCCAGGTGATGGTGAACATCTTCGGCTACACGGTGGCCGACTACATCGGCGTCATCGACCGGCTGAACCCCGCCGAGGGCATCGCGGCCTACGAACTCAACGTCTCCTGCCCCAACGTCCATGCCGGCGGCATGTCGTTCGGAGCGGACTGCGGTTCGCTCGAATACCTTGTGAGCCGCGCCCGCTCGTCCACCCGGCGTCCCCTTATCGTCAAGCTCTCGCCCAACGTGACCTCGATTGCGGAAATGGCCAAGGTGGCCGCCGGGGCGGGCGCCGACGCGGTCAGCCTGGTGAACACCTTCCTAGCCATGTCTATCGACGTGGAAACCCGCAAGCCGCGGCTGAGCAATATCACGGGCGGCCTTTCCGGGCCAGCGATCAAGCCCATCGCCGTCCGGATGGTGTACGAAACCGCTCGCGCAGTTTCGATCCCTGTGATCGGAATGGGCGGCATCGTCACGCCTGAGGACGCAGTCGAATTCATGCTCGCCGGGGCAGCCGCCGTGCAGGTAGGGACCGCGAGCTACGCCGACCCGCGCGCCACGGAACGGCTCGTCAAGGGCCTCGAATCCTGGTGCCGGAGCCATGACGTGGAGCGCGTCGCCAGCCTCACCGGAGCAGTCGAAATCCCGCGGGCCGGCCCCCCGGCGCCGGTTGCGCGGCGGACCGAACAAGCACCCGAAAAAGCGCTACCATAAACCTTGTCACCCCGCGGACCGGCACCCGTCCCCGGGGCCCCGGAGTGCAATGGCTTTTCCCATCAGAACCTGCGTTCTTTGTAGCGAGGAATTCGAGTTGAAACCCGACAAGCCGGGGTTTGCCAATCGCTGCCCGGCGTGCAGCACCCCCGAGGCGGAAGAAGAGCGCGCCCAGCGCGCTGTCCCCGGCGATGGCCTGAAGGGCGACGCCGAAGTGAACGCCGCGCGCCGCAAGGCCATCAGAGACATGCTGTACAAGAAAGACAGTTAAAGTGGGCCGTGGACAGTGGACAGTGAAATTCAAAGCCCGAAAACCCTGGCCACATAAAGGCGACGACCGTGAATGCGGGAGCTCAAAGAAGAGTCCAGTCTTTCAGCTCACTGTTCACTGCCCTTCTACACCGGTTTCCCGCGGAAGAAGTAGTAAAGCTCGATCAGCAGGATCAGCACCACCGTGAACTCCAGCCAGAATGCGCGGCTCTGGTTGTACTGTTCCACCATGTAGTCGTACAGGTCTTCGGCCGTTTTGAGCTTCTGGGCTACCAGGTCTTTGTAGTCGGGCACGCCGACCTTGCCGGCCGCCAGGCGGTAAAGCCGGGCGGCGAACATGTCGCTCAGGAACTTGATAGCGTTATCGGCGTGTTCGGTCAGCTCCGCCACTTCAAGGAGAACGGTGTGCAGGCTGTTCGCCGATCGCGCCAGCTTGAAGCGCGCCAGACTGTTCCGTTTCTGGCCGAGCCGGTCATACACCCCGTCGAGGATCTCCGTCAGCAGCTCGTCGTAGTGGCGAAACTCCAATAACTGCGAGTTGGCATACTCCAGGAGTTGAATGGCGGTTTCGGCTCCGGCGGAGCTGTCATAGACAAAGGCCGCATTCCAGCCGATGACCGCCAGGTCATTGGCGTAATAGGAGATTTGCGAATGCAGCACCTCCGCGCACTCGCCCTCCGACAGGCGCGTGCGGTCGCCGCGGACTACCTGGGCGATTAGCGGTCCATGGTCGCGGGCCAATTCCATAGCGGTGGGCGACCCGGCTGCCTCCCGCACATGGAAGATGAAGTAGTCCTCGCTGAGCCATGGCTCGTAGGGTTTCACCATGGCGGCCGGCACGCGTTCCAGTTTCTGTCTTACGACGGGCTCCACGCGCAGAGCGAAATCCACGTCCCACACCCAGCGGCTGGCGAGCCGGACCAGCGATTCCCAGTCGCCCGAGAAGGGGAGCTGGTAAATCACGCTGACGACCCCGTAGTCGTAATACTTGATTTCCCCTTCCAGCCGCTCACCTCCCTCCAGGAGCAGGGGCTCCACGGGTCCGACCACCGGGGGGCGCTTGTAGCGGACGTAGGCCGGAGCGGGCTGCTTGATGCTCGGCTTCTGGACGGTACGAGCGCTTACAGATTGCTGCAGGAGGTCTAACCGCAGCTCTTCGCAAACGTCAAACTGGATAAGCACCAGTACAAAGCCGCTGAGGGAGGCGGCAACAGCCGGAGTGGTGATAGCAGAGGACACAATACGTTCGAATGGTACTGCATCTAAGTCCCATAACGGGGGTTCCGGGACGAGCGAGCCACGGCGGCGATACCGTGTAATACCTCGTCAGTCAATCCCTGACCGTGCTACGATGATTCCCACAAAGCGCTCCGGCTCGCAGTCGACTTTGCAACCGGGAGCCCTCGGTCGTACGGCTTGCCCAAAAAAGGAGGCGGACATGACCACGCGTTCCGCACTCGTCGCAACAGCATGCGCTTCCCTGCTGTTGCTCGCCACCACTCTTTCCGCCCAGACCAGTGATGCAGCCGAATCTACGGCCAGTGTTTCCAAGGTTCGCATCGTCCGCCTCAGCGAGGTCAAAGGGCAAGTCCAATTGGATCGAAACAACGGGCGTGGCTACGAGCCCGGGATCGCCAATCTGCCGATCGTGGAAAACAGCAAGCTGAAGACCGGCGATGGCGTTGCAGAGGTGGAGTTTGAAGATAACAGCAGCCTGCGCGTGGCTCCGAACTCGATCGTGGAATTTCCCCGGCTGGAGCGGATGGCCAGCGGCGGAACCGTGTCGACGGTACATCTAGTTCAGGGCATGGCTTACGTGAGCCTGGTGAAATCGAACAACAACCAGTTCAACCTTGCCTTCGGCGACCAGAACCTGGCCTTGCCGTCGCCCACTCACGTGCGCCTGCAGCTGTCCGGGACCGAGGGCAAACTGGCGGTGCTTGAGGGCAACGTGCACATCGCCGAGGCCTCCGGCGCGACCCTCGATATTTCCAAAAAGAAGACCGCGACCTTCGACCTGCTGGAGCACCAGCAGCCCACGGTGGCCAAAGACATCGCGCCGGAGCCGTTCGATTCCTGGGACCAGACGGCGACCGGATACCATTCGCGGGTGGCCAACAGTGCGTTCAACGGCTCTCCGTACTCGTACGGCCTGAACGACATGATGAATTACGGCAGTTTCGTGGGTGGCTGCGGCGGGGGCATGATGTGGCGGCCCTACTTCACCAGCGCCGGATGGGACCCCTATGCGAACGGCGCCTGGGCATATTACCAGGGCGCGGGGTATAGCTGGGTTTCGCCGTATCCCTGGGGATGGACGCCTTACCACTCTGGTTCCTGGGGGTACTGCCCCGGTATGGGTTGGGGATGGACGCCCGGAAACTCCTGGAACGGCCTGAACAACATGGCCATGATTCCGCAGACCGGCGGCGGGGGTACGGTGAACGGCGGCAGCGGCAACCGAATGCGTCCTCTTCCGCCAACGCACATGCCGCAACCGCCGCGGGCCAACGAGCCCACTATGCTGGCGGTGAATCAGAAGCCCCTGGTGAGGTCCGAAATGATCTCCCGCGAGCAGTTCACCTTCCGCAATGATTCGGCGGGCCTGGGAATTCCGCGCGACGGGTTCGGCAAACTGAACAAGGTTTCCGAGCACGTGCAGCAACATGGTTCCGTCAATCAGCCGGTGTACTTCAGCGCACCCGCGCAAGCCATGCCGACCAACCGTCCCACCAGCACGGCTGTCATGGCAGGCTCTATCCATCGCGGAGCGGCGCCGCCGCCTTCGATGGGTGGGAGTAATACCGGAAATGCCGGATCCGGCAACATGGGCGGAAATTCCGGCAGAAGCGGCGTAGCGCAAGGACCATCG
>DASXXV010000293.1:0-21917 GCA_036502905.1 Occallatibacter sp.
TTCTGTCAGCAGCAGGATGCATCGGGAACCTACATCAATCGGAAGACGCCGCCATGCGACAACCCATCACGGCTGCCGTTCAAGAACTTTACTAATTACTACATTGACAGCGACTGGCACGGCTACTCCCATTACCAGGCCTTGAACGTGAAGTTCGAGCACCGCGCCCATGATCTTGCCGCTACGGCGGTGTATACGTGGGCGCAGAGCAAAGACGACAAGTCGGCAGCTGCCGGCGTGGGCGCGACGGGAAGCGGCTATCAGGGGTTCATGGACAACCACCACCCCGAACTGGACTACGGTTTGTCTGACTTCGATGTCGACCAGCGATTCGTGTCCAGTTACATTTACCAGCTCCCGTTCGGCCGCGGGAAGAAGATCGCCGGCGGCGTCAACCGGGCTGCCAACCTGCTGATCGGCGGGTGGGAGACCACCGGAATCGCAACGTTCCAGGCCGGGTTCCCGTTCGGAATCAACGCCAGCGACATCGATAGCGCACTCAACACGCCGTCTCAGCGCGCCAACATCGTGCCAGGCTGCAACATCAAGGCGAACCTTACCAAGACCCTGCAGCGTATCAACCCCGACTGCTTCTCGCAGCCGGGGCTAGGCCAATTTGGCACCTCCAAGCGCAACTTCCTGCGCCAGCCCGGAATCAACAACTGGGATATGGGTATGGCCAAGAACTTCGCGATCAGCGAGCGCGTGAACTTCAAAATAGCCGGTGATTTCTTCAATGCCTGGAACCACCACCAGTACAACATTGGTACGGGAGCTCTTATTGGCAGCGGATCGGGCGGCGGCTCCGCGATCAGTAACAGCGTCAACAGCTCAACCCTCGGCCAAATTACGGGGGTAGCTTCGGCGGCGCGCATCATTCAACTCAGCGGCAAACTAACCTTCTGACGTTTCACCGGCTGTACTCATGACTCCGCCGCGCCAGTCCGGCGCGGCGGAGTTTTCTTCGTGCGGCGATACACTTTTACAATGATTGGTTCTCGGTGCAATCCAATT
This sequence comes from Occallatibacter sp., assembly GCA_036502905.1. Lineage (GTDB taxonomy): Bacteria > Acidobacteriota > Terriglobia > Terriglobales > Acidobacteriaceae > Telmatobacter. The sequence goes on from DASXXV010000293.1 coordinate 1,015, forward strand.
TCGAAGCGCGGCCGTACCCGATCGGTTCCTGGTGGTGTTCGAAGAACCCTGGAGACCACGCTGGCAGTTACCCTGATGGCATGCGCATGCCTCCGCACCGCATCGTCCCAGGAAAGCCCCGACGAACGCGTGGCACAGTATGCGCAGGCGGGGCAGCAGGCGCTGGCCGCGGGACGATATCCCGAAGCGCGCGAAAATTTCGAACAGCTGGCAAAGCTGCAGCCGAACCTAGCCGAGATTCACGCCACCCTGGCGGCGATCTATTTCAAGCAGCGCCAATATCAGCTGGCCGTGCACGAAGTGCGGACGGCTAAAAAGCTAAAACCCTCATTGCCGCGGCTCGACAGCCTCCTCGGCCTGTCGTTATCGGAACTCGGCCAGTTTGAGGAAGCACGGCCGCTCCTCGAAAAGGGATTCAAGCAGACGACCGACTCAGATGTGCGGCGCATGTGCGGCTTGCAGCTTCTGCGCACCTATACCGGTCTCAGACGTGATCCGGATGCGGTGGAAACCGGTCTGGCTTTGAACAAGCTGTATCCCGATGATCCCGAGGTCCTTTACCACACGGGCCGGATCTACGGGAATTTCGCTTACGTCATCATGACCCGCCTGCACGACAAGGCACCGAATTCGATATGGATGCTGCAGGCTGCGGCCGAAGCCAACGAGAGCACCAAGAACTACGACGCGGCAATTTCCGCCTTCAACCACGTCCTCGAACTCGATCCGCGACGCAATGGCATCCACTACCGGTTGGGCCGGATCTACCAGACTCGGTACCTGGAAGGGCAAAAAGCGGAAGACCGCGAAGCCGCCCAGCGCGAGTTCAATGCCGAGCTGGAGCTCGATCCCGGCAACGGAAACGCGGGCTACGAACTGGCGTCCATCCAGGCAGATCTCGGCAATCTGGAGGATGCGCGAAAGCAGTACGAGCAAGTTCTGGAAAGGTATCCGGATTTCCAGGAGGCCCTGGTCGGGTTGGGCGGGGTATTGCTCGATTCGCAGAAGCCGGGCGACGCTGTCGGGCCGCTCGAGCGGGCGACACACATCAACCCTGACGATGATGTGGCCTGGTATCGCCTGGCGCGTGCTTACCGCGGCGCGGGAAGGATGCAGGACAGCGCCAAAGCCATGGGAGAATATCGCCGGGTTCACTCTTCCACTCCCGCCACTCTCCTCAAACCGAATTCCGACGAGACCGTCACTCCACAAAAGCTCCCCCCGGGAACGCAACCGTGAAATGCAAATATCTGTCGCTGCCGCGATGCCTGCCGTTCGTGACGCTCCTGTGCGTGTTGCCTGTGGCCGTGGTCCGTGCACAGCAAGCCGCGTCCTTGCCTGGTTCTGCACTTCGCTATTCATTTGCCCATCCGCCGGATGACTGCAGGATCATGATGCGCTGGTGGTGGTTCGGACCTTCGGCGACTGACCCGGAAATCAAGCGGGAACTCGAGCAGATGAAATCGTCCGGCATCGGCGGGGTGGAGATCGCCACCTTATATCCGCTGGCGCTGGATGATCCCGCGACCGGGTTCCATAATTACGACTTTGTTTCCAGCGAGCACCTGGAGCACCTGCGATACGCGGCGGACGAAGCGCGCCGCCTGGGATTGCGCGTGGACGTGACGCTGGGCAGCGGCTGGCCTTTCGGCGGACCGCACATTCCGGTCACGCAGGCGGCGGGCGCCCTGCGCGTGGAAGCAATTCCCCTCCCGCCGGGCTCCACATCAGTGGCCGTACCTGCGCTCGAGGCCGGAGAGAAGCTGATGGCTGCATTCATCGCTCCAGCCCAGCGGACCAATGCGGACGTTAAACCAGCGAAAGCGCTGGCCATGCCCACCGGCCCACGGATCGAAGTCCCGGATCGCTCCGACGTCGAGCGCCGGGTGCTGTTCTTTATCGCGAGCCGCACGGGAATGATGGTGAAGCGGCCGTCGGCGGGAGCGGCGGGCTTTGTACTCGATCACTACGACGGCGCGGCAATCATCAATCACCTGCACGCGGTGGGCGACCGCCTGCTCTCCGCGTTCGGCGATCATCCGCCCTACGCGGTCTTCAGCGACAGCCTGGAAGACTACGCCTCCGACTGGACGCCCGACCTGCTGGCCGAATTTGAGCGGCGCCGCGGCTACGATCTCACTCCCCATCTTCCTGCGCTGGTGGGCGACTTCGGCGCGGAAACGGCGGCCGTTCGCCACGACTGGGGTCAGACGCTCACGGAGCTTGCCGACGAACGCTTCCTGGAGCCCATGCATGAATGGGCGCGGCAGCATCATACGCTGTTTCGCTCTCAGACCTACGGCTTTCCTCCCGTTTCGCTGGCCAGCAATCGCTATGAAGATCTGCCGGAAGGAGAAGGCAAAGCCACGGTCAAAATGTGGCGGCAGTTTTCCGACACGCGCTGGGCAGCCTCAGCCGGTCATCTTTTCGGCCACAACGTGATCTCATCGGAAACCTGGACATGGCTTCACTCGCCGGCATTTCGCGCGACGCCCCTCGACATGAAAGCGGAGGCCGATCTTCACTTCCTCCAGGGGATCAACCAGTTGATTGGCCATGGCTGGCCGTACTCGCCGGAGTCCGCCGGTGAACCGGGCTGGCGGATGTATGCCGCAGGCGTGTTCGACGCGCATAATCCGTGGTTCCCCGTGATGCCCGATGTGACCGCATACCTGCAACGAGTGAGCTACGCGCTGCGACTCGGCAAGCCGGCCAATGACGTGGCGGTGCTGCTGCCGGAGGATGACGCGTGGGCTTCGTTCGTGGCGAAGATTCAGAGGCCGAAGTCACCCACATCCACGCTGGGATTCGACGAGTCAGGGTCGAATGTCAGCATCGATGAGAATATGCCGCGTCTCCTGAAGAGCGAGGTGATCCCGCAAATTCTGGACGCCGGATTCAATCTCGACTTCATCGACGCAGAGTCCATCAACGCGGTTGGGATTCCGTATAAGGTCCTCGTTCTGCCTGGGGTGGATCGGCTGCCACCGGAGACTTACCAGAAGATCATGGAATTCGCACGCGACGGTGGGATTGTGGTGGCTACGCGCCAACTGCCGGCAACCGCACCGGGGCTCAAGGACGCCGCCGATGTTTCATCGCAGATTCAGAAGCTCTCGCAGACACTTTTCTATGGCCAAATACCATCGGCCCACTTCGTGGACGACGAACACAATCTCGGCACCCAGCTGAAAGGATGGCTGAAGCCGGACTTTGCCACCACGCCGGCAAGCCCGGAAATCGGATTCATTCATCGCCGTCTGGACGCGGGCGACCTGTATTTCATTGCGAATACAAGCAACCGCCGACAGACGTTTCAGGCCGCGTTCCGAACCGGGCACGCGCACGCCAACGAGTGGGATCCTTTCACGGGTAATGCGGCCGGGCTCTCGAATGCGCCGAATATCGAATTCGACCTGCAACCGTATGAATCGCGGATCATCGTCTTTTTGGACGAGGCGCTCAAGCCCGCACCGCGACAGACAGCGAGGGGAACGAAGGACATTTCGCATGACTGGTCGGTGAGCTTCGACGGCCAGAACCAGACCGCTGCGTGGAAGGACCTTTCGTCGTGGACGGATGACCCGGGGCGCCGTTATTACTCCGGCAACGCCACGTATAGCAAAAGCGTCGAGATCGGGTCAGAGGAAATCAAGCCATCCCATGCCGTCATGCTTGATTTCGGCGACGGCACACCGGTGCCTTTTCCGGGCATGCCGGTGGAATTCAACATGCGGGCGTATCTCGACCAGCCGGTGCGAGAGGCCGCAAAGGTGATGGTTAACGGTCAACTGGCCGGATACGTCTGGCATCCGCCGTTTCGAGTCGATCTGACCCAATTCCTGAAGCCTGGAAAAAACGAGGTTCAGATCCTGGTGGCAAACACCGCGATCAACGAACTCGCCGGAACATCGCTGCCCAATTATCGCCTGCTGTATTCGAAGTACGGCAAGGAGTTTGAGCCCCAGGGTATGCGCGATCTTCAGCCATTGCCTTCCGGCATTCTGGGGAAGCTCTCTCTGAAATTCAGTGAGGGCGTTCGGTGAGATGGTTTCATTCAGCGCGCGCCAACACTTATTAGGAGAATTGTATGCAAAGAGTCGCATTTCTATTGCGTTTGAAACCGGGTACGGGGACCGAGTATGACAAGGCTCATGCCGCCGTATGGCCTGACATGCTGGCGCTATTGAAGCGCGCGGGGATTTCGGAGTATTCCATCTTTCGCCGCGATGAGCTTCTCTTTCTGTATATGCACATTGATGGCGATTTCGACGCCGTGTGGGACAAGATAGACCCGGACCCAGTGAATATCCGCTGGCAGCAGGCTATGAGCGCGTATTTCGTACCCCGGCAGGAAACGCGCGAGGGTGAGCGGTTCCCGATGATGCAGGAAGTTTTTTATCTGCAGTAAGGCCGAAAGGACGGCGATGGCGGAAAGCGGTTTGCGAGTCGGGTTGTGTGGAATTGGCCTAGATGCCTACTGGCCGCAGTTCGAAGGATTGCAGGCGCGCCTGGAAGGGTATGTGCGCCGCGTGAGCGAACGGCTGGAAAAGGCGGGAGCGGCCGTCGAAAATTTGGGCCTGGTGGACACGCCCCAGCGCGGGCGAGCCGCGGGACACGCCTGCCGCCAGGCCGACGTGGATCTTCTTGTCATTTATGTGACGACCTATGCACTCTCGACGACAGTGCTGCCGATGGTGCAGCGCGCACGCGTACCGGTGCTGGTGCTCAACCTGCAGCCTGAGGCCGCCATCGATTATGAAGCATTCAATCAGCTGCCCGACCGCACCGCGATGACGGGTGAATGGCTGGCGTTCTGCTCGGCTTGCCCGGTGCCGGAAATCGCCAATGTTCTGTCGCGCGCGGGCATTCCATTTCACCAGGTCACGGGCGTGCTGGGGGATGAGGCGGTGTGGGCGGAGACGGAGGACTGGATCGCCGCCGCCCGCGCGAAGAAGGAGCTCGCCGAGAATCGCATGGGTTTGATGGGCCACTATTACAGCGGTATGCTCGACATCCAGACAGATCTGACGCAGGTGGCGATCACCTTCGGGTGCCATGTCGAGCACCTGGAGGTGGACGAGTTGAGCGGGCTACGCGAGGGCGTAAGCGAAGCCGAGATCCGGGCGCGCGTGGACGACTTCAGGAAGCATTTCGACGTGCAGCCCGATTGCTCAGAGGAGGAATTGGCGCGGGCGGCGCGTACTTCGGTGGCGCTGGACCGGTTCGCAGCGGGGCACGATCTGCAATCGCTGGCCTACTACTACATGGGGACCGGGGTGCCCACGAATGAAGACACGATGAGTTCCATCATCCTCGGCACATCCCTGCTGACAGCGCGCCACATCCCGGTGGCCGGCGAGTACGAAGTGAAGAACGCACTGGCGATGAAGATCATGGACTCTTTCGACGCCGGTGGATCGTTTACCGAATACTACGCGCTGGATCTGAAGCTCGATCACGTGCTGATGGGGCACGACGGGCCGGGGCACACAGCCATCGCCGAAAGCAGGACCAAGGTGAGGCCGCTCAAGGTGTATCACGGCAAGGTGGGCCGCGGACTCTCAGTGGAAATGAGCGTGAAGCACGGCCCGGTGACACTGCTGTCGGTGGTGGAGGACGCAGAGCACGGTTTCAAGCTGCTGGCCGCGCACGGCGAGAGCGTGCCGGGCGAGATTCTGCGCATCGGCAACACCAACAGCCATTACCGCTTCCCGATCGGCGCCAGGGGATTCGTGGAGGCGTGGAATGCGCAAGGCCCGGCGCATCATTGCGCGGTCGGCGTGGGTCACGTGGCGGCCAGGCTGAGCAAACTGGCGCGGCTGCTGGAGATTCCGTTCGTGCAGGTGTGTTGAGCCGCGCCGCTCTGTCGCTGTTTATTGAACACTGAGGACGGTTACCGCGAACGGCGCCAGCCGCAGATTGGTCTGGTCAGGTTTGCCGGCGCGCGGAGCCTCGTCTCCCGTTTCCTCGTCCACGGTCAGCGTCGAAGCGTTCTGCAAATCCTGGGCAAGGACGACGGTCTTCTCGCTGTTCGTGCGGTTCACGAGCAGGACCTTCTTTCCCTGTGGCGTAATGAAGCCCTGCACCGTCACGTCCGAATGCGAGTCATCGTCTTCGGGTTTGTCTTTCTCGGCCACCAGTTTGTCGCCGGGATGGAAGTTATCCTTGATGAGCTTCAGCACCCAGTAGCGGGCGTTGGGCTTGCCGTTGGTGTAGTCGATCATAGAGACGCTGGGGTATTGCGTCGGGTAGCCCACGAGTTGCGATTCGCCGATGACGTCGACACCCAACCTGGACAGTTCCACAAACAGGAATCCGTACAACGCCCCCGCCGCATTCCAATAGCGCGCCGGTGGAGGCACCTTGTCCTCAGGGGTATTATCCGTAGGCAGAATCACTCCCAGTTCGTCGGTGTCAACCTTCGTGTTCGGCGACAGACGATCGCGAATGGCGAGAATGTATCGGGTTGTGGCCAGGAATCCATTCGCCTGGTTGAAGAAGGTGTGCTGCCATCCGTCCAGGTTTTCATCCCGCGCGGGCGAGGCGTAGAAGTGGAACGAGATGTAGTCCAGCGGAATCCCGGGCTTGTGATTCTTTGGATTGAGGAAGTACTCGAAGTATTTCGGATTGGCGCCGGGCGCGGCTAATGCCAGGCCCATGAATTGGGTGTTCGGGCTTACTTTGCGGATGCCTTCCACGATTGCGTCGTAGCGCTTGGTGTAGTCCTCGGGCGTGGTCTTGTGCTCCGCCTCGATTTCATTCAGCACTTCCCACATGGGGAACGTGTAGTGATAGCCCGACTCGTGGCGTTTGCCGTTTTCGTCAGTAAAGCCGCCCTTGGTAAACCAGCTCACCAGGCGTCCGAAGTAGTCGCCCAGTTCTTTGCCGGTGGGGTCGCGAAGTTCCGTGCCCTGGGTATATTTCCAAAAGACCTGGTTGGGATCGTCGGGATATTTCACCGGCTTATCGGTCTTGAACATCCAGGCGGGAATGGTGCTGAAGTTGATGATGGTGGAATGGCCTTCAGTGGCGGCCAGAAAGTCCTTGGTCACGGGATCGATATAGGTGAAATCCCAGGAGGTCTTGTCCTTGGTGGGCGGATCCAACTCGGCCACGGCAATCTTCGGATACGGAAGCCACGGCACGTAACGCACGTAGTCGGCTCCCAGTGCCTTCAACGCGGAAAACGATCCATCGTGAATAGGCGCGCCGGGATTGAGCATGGGATTGGTGACAACCTGCAGCGTCGCGGTTGATTTGGAGACGATGACGGTCTTATCCCAGTTGATCTCAACTTTCTGAGGTTTTTCCTGGGCTGCCGCGGGCAAGGTCAGCAAGGCAAACAAGGTGGCGAGGGTCGAAAAGCGAAGCGATGAACTGATCACGTGCTCCTCCGTATCAAGAGGTTTCATTGATTCCAGCGTCGGATCGTGTGTTTCCCGTCCGACGTCCATCCCGGGTCAGAAAATCCGGACTTAGTGCTCGCCAGGTGTGTTAAGTCGTTTCTGGGCGGCTGTGCGCGGTTGCCACTTGTAGACCAGGATTGAGTTCCTCCAGAAGTACTTTTGTTGAGCGGTTGCGCTGCGCGTTGCGATGTAGTGCTGCGCCACGCTGAAGGTTTCGTCGTAATTGGCGAGCGTGTCGCTGTTAGGCCAGTCGCTGCCGAAGAAGATCCGGTTGTCGCCAAAAAGTTCCCAGAGCCGGTCGAGGGCCGCCTTATACGAGGCAACGTCGAACGAGACCCGGCCGTCGATGCGGCGAAGAATCTCCGATCCCTTTACGAATACTTGGGGACGCTTCGAAAGCTCTGACAGGTGGGCATCGTAGGCTGCGCGGGCGGACGGCTCGGCCGGCGCATCGGCATGCGGCAGATGATCGAGGACGATACGAAGCCCGGGAACCCGATCGCTGATCTCGACCACTGCGCCGATGAGAGCCGCATCCGGATTGGCTGTCTCCAGCACGAGATCGGCTTCTGCGAGGAGTTTGAGGCCGGAGATAAAGGCCGGATTGCGGGCGGCTGCCACCGGATCGCGGCCCCATAGATTGCCATAGCGAATCCCAAGAAAGAAGCGGCTGCGATGAAGCCGATCGAGGGTAGCGCCGAAGTCAGGTGAATCGGGCTCGAGGTCGCCGATATAGCCGAGCATGATTTCGCTTTTCTCGACGACATCCAGCAGCCAGAAATTATCAACCATCCACGGACTGCACTCCAACGCGATTGCGCCGACCACCCCGTGGGGTTCGGCCAGGCGGGCATAACGCGGCGGCAGAGACGGCTGATAGAGAGTGGTGTCGGTTTTCTCCGGCCAGGGGACGCCACCCGGCCGGGTGGGATCGAACAGGTGGATGTGCGAGTCGATTACGGGCATTGAGACCGCTGCCCGTACAGGCGGCTCAAACGCGGCGGTGAGCGCCACGCCCGCCGCCGCCTGGATGAATCCGCGTCTCTTCATCGATTTCTGATGTGCCCCGAAGTCCGGTACTTACTTTTCCGTGTCGGCGCGGACAACCGCCACAGGCCCAAGCAAGCCCGAAGGCAGCAGGGGCGAATTCGCTTTGTAAGGTTTTACGTCGGCGAATGTGTACTTGGTTGCGCCCGGCTGCTGATCGCCGATCAGACGGTTCACCCAGGCATTGATGACCTTGATGCTGATTTCGTTGGATCCCTGTTTCAGCGCCGATGTCACGTCGATGCGATAAGGCGTGTGCCATACCACACCGAGGTTCTTGCCGTTGACGGTCACCTCGGCGAGGTTCTTCACGTCGCCCAGATCGAGCCACAGCCGCGAGCCCTTGCGGAACCAGTCCGCCGGCGCCTGGATGGTCTTGGTGTACGTCCCGGCTCCGGAGAAGTACTTTACGCCCGGATCGGTGCTGTCCTTCCAGTCGGTGAGTTGGTCGAGGGTAATGGACGGCGGTGCGCCGCGATCGGGCTCGAAGCTCACCTTCCACGGGCCGGCAATTTCGGCTGCCTTAGACTCCGTGACCTTCGGCTCGATATGCGAGGTTTCGCTGGTTGACTTGCGGAATACCACAAACACGGTGCCCCAGGGTTCCAGGTGCAGCGGCACGGTGGTGCGGCCGTCCGCAATCTTGAACGAAGCCGGCTTCGAGGTTCCGGTTTCCGCGTACCACAGCTCGGGCGCTTTGCCGGCCACACGGAATGTGGCATCGACGGTCTCATCGCGGTCGTTGCGGTTGTCGACGAAGTAGAGATCGCCATCGGCAAGCTTGCGATGGACAAAGTGGAGATTGGCATCGCTCTCCGGCTTGGTGTAGTCGAAGTCCGGAGACAGCTTGAGGCTCGAGAAAACATCCCCGAGGCCCTGGCCCGCATATACCTTTCCGCTACCCACCGTATGCTCGCCCGTTCCGTCTCCGAACAACTCGGTGTTGATGCGATCGAATTCGGCGTGATCGTCGGCCTGGCTGGGATCGTCTGTCGGCTTGGCACCGGCAACCGTGGCACCTTGCTTCACCAGGCTCTCGATGGCCTTAAGCACCGGGAGTGACATGTGCTTGCTGTACGGATCGAGCGCCAGCACCTTGTAGCTCATGCCGCTCTTAGTGGTGATGGAACCGTTGGCCACCGTGAGTTCGTGAATCAACGCATCGGCATCGATGTAGTCGAAGCCATAGCCGGCGGGAAGATCGGGCGCAGATTTGTCGAAGATGGCGGTCAGGTTGGAGTCTTCACCGTAGAAGCAGAGCAGGTCGGCGCCGAAATGTCCCTGCTGGAGCAGGAAGCTGGTACGGGCCAGGTAATCGATCCATGTGCCCGCCTGGTCCGCCCAGGTCTCGTTGCGATTGAACCATTGACCGAACGGCCCCAGCGTCATGCCTGGCTTCTTGTCCTTGGCGACCAGCGGCTGGTGCGCGGACTCGTGGATGACGAAGCGATTGATGCCGTTCAGGAATTCCTGGTCGGCGGTGGGCTTCAGGGTTGCGGGCGACCATGCCCAGGGCGCCGCAGCGGCCGTCATCGACTCGGCGGCGGCAATGTTCTGCCCGTAGATGTGCGCCACTGAAGCAGACTCACGATCGTCGGCATTGTAGCCGTACGTGGGTTTGTTCATGCCCGGCACCTGGGTCCACATGGCGCTCATGGGAACTTCATTGAACTTCTTTACTTCCATGCCGTCGGCGACGAAGGCGCGGCCGCCCTCGTGCGATTCGCCGTAGTGCTTCATGCCCCACTCATGCAGCGTGTCTTCCAGCTGGCCGTAGTGCTCGTTGGCGATGAGATCGGCGATGGTCTTGCGGAAATCCCACAGGAAGCGATCGCTGGCTTCGGAACTCTCAACCACCGCGCCGGCCAGGACCGGCATCCACGGAACAGGATCGTAGCCGCGCAGTTTCTTGAACTGGTCGATCATGTTGTCGGTCCAGTTCTGCGAGCCGGCTTCCCAGCTGTCGTTGATCACATAACGGATGCCCTTCTTGCCCATCTCGTCGGCCCCGACAGTCTGCTTGTAGCTGTCGAGGTACTTTTCCATGTAGTTCTTCACGAAGCGGCGGTCCATCTTGTCAACTTCGAGACCGGTGGCTTCCGCGGTGGCGGGATGGTTGCTGATGCCGAGCAGGGAATAGCCAAAGCGCAGCACGACCCAGTCGCCCGCCGGCGGCGTCCAATCAAGCTTGCCGTCAGCGCCCATCTTCGACGTCAGATCGAGCACATCCGACTTGGCAACGGCTTCGCCGGGCTCCACCGGAGGCGTGGCGAAGTGATACAGGTCCCGCACCGGAACAAAGGCTGCCTTCTCTTCCCACTGGTTTACGCGCGGTCCGGCGTGCAGAACCATTTCGGCAATTTCAAAGTCGGTGGGCTTGGGCGGCAGCTTGATGCCGAATGAGTCAGGGTCGATGCCTTGCGCCCAGTCAGGAACGGGCGGCGGAGGTGTGCGCTTGAACGTTACGCGGAAATATTTCGCGGTGACGGCGGGAAACGAAACCGTGTTTTCGGGCGCGTCATCGCCGTTGAGTTTAGTCACTTCGCGGAAATTCTGACCGTCGTCGCTCGCCTCGAGGATCTTGTCCGGGGCACTCATTCCCGCAACAAACGCGGCGAGCTGATCGAAGCGCCCCATCACGAAGGTGACCGCGCGAACGGCCTGGGGCTGCGGAAATTCGTATTGGATCCACGACGTTTCGCCGGGCGCGGGAATGGGCAGTTTGGTCGCCTTTTCCAGGTCGCCGTCGGTGAGCATGGCGAAATCGGGCGAGCCGCCGCTGGCGGTGATCTTGGCGTGTAGTTCTTCTACGGATTGGTCGCCGGGCAGCCTCTTGTACGCCACCACGACGGCGTCCTTGTAGAAGTTCGGGATGGGCGCGGCACCCGGAGTGGGCTGGTCGTGAATGCTCTCGTTCTGAAACGCGCCGCTGTTCGAGGGTGGGTGGGGCAACATACCGCTGAACGGCTGCCCTCCATGGACCACCGTCTCGCTCCAGACGTACTTCTTCATGCCCTCGGACCCTGGCACCCACGGACCGCCGGACTCGCTCCACCCCGGCGAGCCCGCGATAGCCATTTCGAATCCGAATTGATCTCCCAGCAGGATGGCGTGTTTGAAGGCATCCTTCCACTCGGGAGTCATATACACGAGCCGCTTCGGGACTACCTGTGGCGTTTGCAGCGCGGCATCGAAGTTCTGGAATCCGCCCAGCCCGACCTTATGCATCCACTCGAGGTCTGCGGTGATGCCTTCCTTGCTGATATTCCCGTTCATCCAGTGCCACCAGACACGAGGACGCGCGCCGTTGGGAGGATTCTGAAAGCCGGTTTTGAGCGGATCGGCAGAGCCCTGCCCCCACGCTGCGCCGGCAATGAGAACGAACATAGAGAAGGACGCAATAAAAACCGTTTTGCACGCGCGGACCATGTAGTTGTAAATCTCCTGGCACTTGGCAGTCGTTCTCGCCCCGCGATGCGAGCGGGACAGGCCGCGCTCGCTGTGATGGCGATGGTCGCGACGCTTTGACGAGAACGAGCCGAACTATAGAAGGCAGGATTTAGGAGTGTCAAGAGATATAAATCATTTCTCTAATGAATCTTCGCTGTAACCAACGGCCCTCGCCGAGGCGGCATTTCTTCAGGCTAGAATGCCGCCGGGATGGCGGACGAACACTTCCGGATCGTAGATCGAAGCGAAGATGTCAGCCTCTTTGCGGATTCGCGCCCAGGTGGCGTCGGCCTCCATCATGCTTTCCATCACCCCCAGATAGCGACCGCCTTCGATGTTGCCGTATTTAAAGAAGCAGTCGCTGACGATCACGGTTCCCTTCTCGGTATCGATGGCGATGGCCATGGAGGAACGATGATGCACCCCGGCCCAGAAGACGCGGATGCCGGGCAGGACATCCTCCTCGTCGGCAAGGAGGCGCAATTTCTCCCACCCCTCGTTCTGGAGATAGTGGTTCACGTCGGGGGGAATGCGCAGGTGGCGCGGAACGTGCAGATGGTAGAAGGGGGCCTGGAAATCCTCGATCCAGCCCCGTCGCGAAATGGCGATTGTGGCGTGGCGGAACATGGCGATGTTAGCGGTGGCGTAGGCTTGGAGCGGAGTGACGAGCACCATCGAAATGTCGTCCGGCGCGAGCCCCTGCGCATGGAGGATATTCTGCGGGAGTTGGTCCTCGGTACGCGCGATCTGGGCCTCGGGGTAACCGAAAAACTTCAGCCATGCCTGGTTGATAACCGTAAGGTCCTGCGGCGGCCCGGTATTGATGAGGATGTTCCGGCCGCCACCCTGGACAAGGTAAATCAGCGCGTGCATCTCTTCGCGCTGGTTCCAGGCCTCCATCCAGTAGACCTCGGGCCCGGGAACCCAGAATGTGCCGCCGTTGAATGCGCGAACGGAATACTTCATGCTTCCTCATCCCCCCTGGGTGACGAATGCGCGGAAGTTGCGCATGCCCTCGAGAAACACGCCGATATCACTGCCAAGGCTGATCATGCGGAATCCCTTGCCGATCCAGTGGGCGGCGGATTGCGGCGTAGGCGGAAGAAAGCCAGGCGCTACGCCGTGCCGCCGGCATGCGGCGACCAGGTCATCCATGGCCTGCAGCAGACGCGGGTGATCGAATTGTGCGGCGATGCCCATGGAAACGGTGAGATCGTAGTGGCCGACCCACGCGACGTCGACGCCCGGAACGGAGACGATGGCTTCGAGATTCTCGAAGGCGCGAACGGTCTCCAGTTGAATGATGATGGGGATTTCCTGGTTGCACTGGGCGAAGAATTCGGCGCCGGCGGGGCGATACTTGTCGTGCGCAATGCCGATGGCGACCCCGCGCTTTCCGGTTGGTCCGTATTTCAGGGCGCGGACGATCTCTTCGGTTTGTTCGCGCGTTTCCACGCGGGGAATCATGACTCCGCGCGCGCCGAGATCGAGCACCCGGGACAGCGGCGCAAAGTTCAGGTCGGGCACGCGCACCATGGGGACGATGCTGCTTCCGCGACAGGAAGCGATCATATGCTCCAACAGGCCGATGTCGCAGCGGCCATGTTCCATGTCGTAGATGACGAAATCGAGGCCGCAGGCGTCGAGCATAGGCCCCAGGCCGGGCGTGAAGAATTCGAGAACAAGCTGGCCCAACAACAGGTCGCCCTGCCTGAGACGCTGGCGGATGCCGGTCATGGCGCCTCCTTTGCGCCCATCCGCGCAGCTTTCCGGCGGGCAAGTTTCTCCCGAAACAGGGGGCTGTCGAGGACCTGCGGATTCACGATGTTTCTGGGCGCTTCACCGCCATAGACGGCCAATGCGCCGTCGCAGTCGATGCGGCCCATGTCGCGGAACAATTCTTCGGTCCAGGCGACGGAGTGCGACGTGAGGATGACGTTGTCCATCTTTGTCAGGGGCGAATCCGCCCGGAGCGGCTCGCTCTCAAACACGTCCAGAGCCGCCCCGGCGATGCGGCCTGACTGCAGAGCTTCGACCAGGGCAGCCTCGTTCACGATGGGACCGCGCGCCGTATTGATGAGGACGGCATCGGGCTTCATCAGGGCGAACTGGTGGTGCCCGAGAAGACCGCGCGTTTCCGGGGTGAGAGGGCAGTTCACGAGCACGTAGTCGGATTCGCGAAGCAGCTCATCGAGCGGAACCATCGTGACGTCGAGCGAGCCGGCGCGCTGCGGAGATGCATACGGATCGAAGGCCAGAAAACGCCGCACATTCAACGCGCGCAACAGCCCAACGGCTTCCCCCGCAATGTTGCCCAACCCGATGGTGCCAACCACGCGATCGCGAGGCTCGCGGCCCAGCGGAAGCGTGCTTTCGGACCAGCGGCCCTGGCGCACCAGGCGGTCCTTGTGGAGAAGCCGGTGGGACAGCGCCAAAACCAGTAGAACAATAGACTCGGCAACCGGCCGGACCACGCCCTCGGGGGTAATGTAAACGGCAATGCCGCTTTCTGTGCAGGCATTCAGATCGACATTGTCATAGCCAACCCCGCAGCGCCCGATGGCACACAGTTTCGATACGTCCAGCAGAGATCGGGCGGTCACGCGCGGCTTCAGCGAAATGACAACGTCGTAGGCCATGAGTTGTTCCGGCGCGTATTCCGGGTGGTATTCGCGCATGAAATCGTAGTCGAGGCCTTCGACTCCATCGAGCCTTGACAGGCCGATATCGGGGAAAGCGAGACTGCCGTCTTCGCGAAGAAAATCCGCGGAGAAGCCGATCCTGAAGGGCCTGGGCGTCATGCCTTGCCTTCCAGCACCACGACCCAATCCTGAAAGATGGGCACTTCCGCAATCTTCCAGGACCCGTCTGCGTCGGGGGTGATGTTGCCGATCTCGGTTTCGCTTCCATCCGCGGGGTTGAAGAAGAAGGCGTGGTAGGACCCGGCCTTGAGGCTGCGGAAACTCGCACCGCTGTAAGACGCCGGCGTGAACGCGATGACCGCTTCGCCGGGAATTTGAGCGGCGAACGGTTTCCAGTAACCCTGTTTGCTCCAGCGCGGTTCGATGAGGTCCGCCCGCGGCTCGAGTTTCCACCACGAATAGCGCATCAGGAGCGCCTTTGCCATTCCGAGCTGGCCTGACCCGGGCAGTGCCGCGGCGATGTCCCACGGTGGCCCGCCCCACGAGTGCCCGTGCGGCGAAAGCCCGTAGGGCTTTTCGCGCGTGTTCACCTGCCAGATTCCATTGGCGCCGTAAGTATGTCCTCCCGTACCGCTGAGCAAAGCCGACCAGAACATGAACCGCTGCACCTCCTGCCGGCATGCTTCCTGGATGCCTTCGTAATTCACTTCGCCGATCAGCACCGGCATGCGCGGGCTGGCGGCAAGTTCCCGATTGATGGTCTCGATGGTGTTGGGAACGCTGGCGCGGTCGCTGTGGCCGGTCTGGAGCATGTCGAAATCGATCACCGAGGGATCATCCACGCACTCCCGCGCGGCGCTCGACGGATGAATGGTAATGGGATGGTGGTGGGCATCGATGGAGCGCACGTAGCGCGCCAGTTCGGTCAGGCCGTGCTTCTGCACCTCCGCATCCTGTTCCTTGGTCTTGGACAGGTAATAGGGCATGGTGCCTTCCCCCGCCAGGCACCACACCACGGGATAGGCGCTCCAGCGCGCCACCAGGTAGCGCCAGTGCTTCTTCACCTTGTCCATGCCCATCCGCGGAATGAAGTATCCCCAGAAGCCCACGACGCAGGCGGCAAGGCCGTGATCGGCGAGGTGCTGGATGCGCACGTCCGCCTGGTCGAAGTAGGCGGGGTCGATGCGCGCGAATTCACGGTCCCAGGGGTAGCCGGCTTCGTTGGCGCCACGCTCGTCGAAAGGCTCCATGTCGGGATAAAGCCCGGCCACGATCTGCACCATGGTGAAGCCTTTGCGCACCCGGTCGGCGGTAAGGGTTTCGAAGCCGTCGGGCCAGCTCAGGCGCTTGCAAAGACCCATCCACCACGTGTCGCCCAGCCAGAAGAAGGGGGTACCATCGGCGTGCGCAAAGTGGCGGCCATCCGGGCCGATCTTCAGGGTACCGTGCTTGTAGTGGGCATTCGCGCCGCTATACGGCTCCACGCGCAGCGTGAGTTGTTGATCGTGAAGGTCGCGATTCTTCGTATCGGTGCAAACCGACCGCACTTTGTAAACGCCCGCGCCGGGCGGCGCATAACGAAATCTCCACGTCGATCCGCCCGACCAAAAGCCGGGAATACGCTCCTCACCGCCGGAGGGAAGACTAATGATCGCGTCCACGTCCACCTGGTTGAAGGGATCGTCATACTGGCGTCCGCTGGTCACGGACCATTCCGTGGGCATTCCCGCGGTGGCGGAATGCTCCTCGCCTTGCGCCCCGGTTTCCATCGAGCCCACAACAGCAGCGGCCGTAATTGCCTTGACAAATGTGCGCCTCGACAACGGATCAGACATGCACGGAACTCCGGGGAAGCTGGATTGATAAGGCCGGATCGACAGCGCAACGATCATCAGGCGGCGGCGGAAATGCTGTCAAGAAAATTGAATTTGTTTACCCATGGAAACCTCCGCTTGACAGGTTTTGGCCGGCAAACGTAGTTTCCGTTGCGTGAGGCTGAAGGACAGAGTAGCCATCGTGACCGGCGCCGCGAGCGGTATTGGCCGGGCGAGCGCAATCGCGTTTGCGCGCGAGGGAGCCCGGGTTGCAGTGGTGGACCGCAACGAGCGCGGCGGCGGCAGCACCGTAAGCACGATCCAGGCCGAGGGCCACGAGGCGTTCTTCGCATGCGCGGACGTGACCAACGAGGCGGAGATGGCGCGCACTGTGGAAGAGACGGCGCAACGCTGGAACGGTATCGACATCCTTTTCAATAATGCAGGCGTGCTGCTGGTAAAGGCGATCGAACAGATGAGCGGCGAGGAATGGGACCGGGTGATGGCGGTGAATGTGAAGTCGGCGTTCCTGGCCTGCAAATACGTGGTCCCGCACATGCGGCGGATCGGCAAAGGGGCGATTCTGAACACAGGATCTATCGGGAGTTTCACCGGCCAGGTGGGCACGCCGGCTTATTCCGCATCGAAAGGGGCCATCGCGCTGCTGACAAAATCGCTGGCGCTGGACCTGGGGCGGGACGGGATTCGCGTGAACTGCATCTGTCCCGGAATTACGGATACGGCGATGTTGCGTGAACACCTGGGGCACGGCGCGGAAGGCGAAGCCCGCATCCGGGCGAGACTTTCGCGTGTCCCGCTGGGGAAAATCCTCAGCCCCGAAGACGTGGCGCGAGCCGCAGTTTACCTGGTGTCAGACGAATCGGACGGCATCACCGGTATTCTTCACGTGGTGGACGGAGGGCTGATCGCGGCCTCGGAATTCAATGCGCCCCTGTGACCTGCATGGCGGAGCGACGAAGACCTATGCTCAGCGCAAAACAGCTTTCCGGCGGAGAAGAGACGGTGGCGACGGTGAAGTTCTATGCTGAGAGTCTGCTCGTTCGTGCCGAGGAGCCCCTCATGTTCAATTCTTCCCGAAGATCGTTTCTGCGCAGGTCCGCAGCCGTTGCTGCCGGCATGTCGTGCCCTTGGATGCTGGGCGCGGAAGCATCGAAATCACCCTTCAAGATCGCCGTTATCAGCGATGAAATCTCGCCCGATTTCGACCACGCATGCCATGTGGTCGCGCAGGAATTTGGTTTGAGTTGGATCGAACTCCGCTCGATGTGGGGCAAGAGCCTGATGGACCTCACTTCCGATCAGCTCGGCGAAGTTGAAAAAATCCTGGCCCATTATGGCCTCCGGGTGACCGATATCGCCAGTCCTCTATTCAAGACGGATTGGCCCGGGGCGCCGCGCTCGCCGTACAGTTCGAAGGGCGACATGCACGCGGCGGCGGAGGCGACGTTCAAGCAGCAGGATGAGATCCTGGAAAAATCCATCGCCCTGGCGAAGACGTTCAAGACCGACAAAGTTCGATGCTTTGATTTTTGGCGCATCGATGACGTAGCGCCATACCGGGCCGCCATCGACGAGAAGCTGCGCTCTGCCGCGGAAACCGCCGGCAAGCAGGGCGTTCTTCTGGTGCTGGAAAACGAATTTGAATGCAACACGGCGACGGGACGCGAGGCGGCGCGCTCGCTGAATGCGATTCAGACGCCTCATCTCGCCCTCAACTGGGACCCGGGCAATGCCGTGATGCGCGGCGAACTCGATGCATTTCCGGCCGGCTGGGAGCTGTTGCCGAAGAATCGCATCCACCACTGCCACTGCAAGAATGCGGTCAAGAACGATGCGGGGAAGATCGTGTGGTCTCCTGTGGACAAGGGATACGTCGATTGGACGGCGCAGTTCCGCGCGCTCCAGCAAGCGGGTTACAAAGATGCCGTCAGCCTCGAGACGCACTGGCATGGCGCCGGCACTCCGGAAGAGTCTTCGCGGATCAGTTGGGCAGGGATGAAGCAGAAGCTGATGGAGGCCGGTGCATTTTAGACACTAGCCAAAGCGGGCGTTCTAGAATGGCGTTCGGTTGGCTGTTGGCCGGCAATGCATTTATTGGGGGCAATGGAATGAAGAAAAGCATTGGAATAGCTTTGGTGGTTTGCGCCTTGATGTGGACGGGACGGGCGTCCGGCCAGGTGAAGATGACGCGCGATCAGATTCTCTTCTACACCTCGGAGTGGAAGGGCGAGCGCTTTGCGGATGGGCGGCCGAAGCTCCCGGATTCCTTGTTGAAACGCGCGGCGGATATGACCGTCGAGGATGTATGGGAGTTCCTGCGCGAGCGCGGCTACCGCAACCAGTTTGAAGGCGGCTGGCAGGCGCTGCACATCGATAAGCCGTTCGCGGGCCGGGCCTTGACGGCGCAGTACATGCCCACCCGCCCCGACATGCAGCACGCCATTGCTGCCGAGGGAAAAGCGGAAGGCCGTGTGAGCGGCACAAACAGCTGGCCCATCAACGAACTCGAGATCGGCGACGTGTACGTGGCCGACGGCTTCGGCAAAATCATCGAAGGGACATTGATCGGCTCCAACCTGGGCAACGCGGTGGCGGCCCACACGCATACCGGCTTCGTTTTCGACGCCGGCATTCGCGACCAGGAGGAGAATCGTGAGATCCCCAATTTCAACGGATTCTATCGGGGCTACGATCCGTCCGCGTGGGCCGATATGGAACTTACAGGCATCAACGTGCCGGTGCGGATCGGGCGGGCCGTCGTGCTGCCCGGGGACCTGGTGCTGGCCAAGCCGGAAGGTGTACTGTTCATCCCCGCGATCATGGCCGAGGCGGCCATCAGCGCTGCGGAATTCACCAGCCTCACCGACGAATACAATTTCGAATTAAATAAGTCGGGAAAAAACGGCGCGCAATTCGAAGGCGGATGGACGCCGGCAAAATACGACGCATTTGCCAAGTGGATCGACGCGCACCCAGACAAGCTGAAGATGCCGCGCGGCGAATTTGAACAACTGCTGAACAAGGCGAAGCAGCCGGCGAAGGGACGCAATGCGGCCACACCCGATGCGGAACCCTGATGCACCTGCACTGCGCGATGCAATCCGTGGACTAAGATGGGGGCGCCACAGTGTGGCCTCGGAGGAGCGCGTCAAATGTCCCACAGCCAGGAAGTTCGAATGAATCGCCGCAGCGTATTGAAATCATCATTGGCTTTGCTCGCCGGAGGAGCGGTTGCACCACTGGCCGAGGCGGAGCCGGAAATAAAGAACGTCAACAGCGCGTCGAGCCCATCGAGCCTGAAGATCACCGACATGCGCTACGCGGTAGTAGTGAAGCCCGGACCGAGTCCGTGCGTGATCCTTCGCATCGACACCAACCAGGGCGTGTATGGGTTGGGCGAGGTGCGCGATATCGCCGGCCCGCAGTACGCCATGGTGCTCAAGAGCCGCCTCCTGGGCGAGAATCCCCTGCGCATCGACTACCTGTTTCAAAAAATTGCCCAGTTCGGCGGCAATGCCAGGCAAGCGGGCGGCGTGTGCGCGGTGGAGATGGCCCTGTGGGACATCGCCGGCAAAGTCTACAACATTCCCGTGTACCAGATGCTGGGCGGCAAGTGGCGCGACGAGATCCGCATCTATGCCGATACCACCGAGTCGGAGGATCCGGCCGAGTATGGACGGCGCGCGAAGGAGCGCAAGGCGTCAGGCCTGACGTGGATGAAGATGGACCTGGGGATTAACGTGCTGGACGGGATTCCGGGAACGGTGATGCAGCCCGCAGGCATGAGCAAATGGGAAGAGCGCAACCAGCCGCATCCCTTTATGGCCACCGAGGTGACGGACAAAGGCATTGACCGGCTATGCGAGTATGTGGCCGCGGTCCGCGAGAACATTGGCTATGACATGCCGCTCTCGATGGATCACCTGGGCCACGTCGGGGTGAAGTCTGCCATCCGGCTGGGCAAAGCCTACGAAAAATTCAACCTCGAGTGGATGGAAGACGTGATCCCGTGGTACTACACGGACCTGCTGAAGGAGATCACGCAGGAGAGCCCGACGCCGACGCTGACGGGCGAGGACATCTACCGCATCGAGGACTTCGAGACGCTGTGCCGCGAACACGCGGTGGATAAGATTCATCCCGACTTGGCTACCTCCGGCGGCATTCTGCAGACCCATCGCATTGGCGACATGGCATTCCGTTACGGGGTGCCGATGGCGATGCACTTCGCGGGAACGCCGGTGAGCTGCATGGCGAACGTGCACTGCGCGGCGGCCACGCGCAACTTCCTCGCGCTCGAAAATCATTCGCTCGACGTGCCGTTCTGGCAGGACCTGGTCACGGGCCTGGAGAAGCCGATTGTGAACAAGGGCTACATCAAGGTGCCCGAAAAACCCGGGCTCGGGATCGAGCTGAATGAAGACGAAGTGCGGCGGCATTTGAAGCCGGGAACGGAGTACTTCGCGCCCACGCCGACGTGGGATGAGGCGCAGTCGTGGGATGATGCGTTGTTCAGTTGA
>DASXXV010000294.1:0-25051 GCA_036502905.1 Occallatibacter sp.
CGCTACAAGAATCGCTTGTTCAGGATTACGACGGAATCATCCGCATTGCGCCTGCGATTCCGCCGGGATGGAACTTTGACGGTAGCGTCTACGTCCGCGGCAAGACCAGGATTGACGTGCAGATGCGGAATGGCAGCGTAGTCGGCGTCCTCGTTTAGGCGGGCCTCCCGCAGAGACTGACAATTCGCAATCCGTGGCCCGGCGAAGTTGTTGATGTTGTTTCGGCAGAAACGGGCAATTTGGTAGTTTCTACGACGAAGGGGATCATCGAATTCGTAACTAAGCCCAGCTCAACCTATATCCTGGGAAAGCACGACAAGATCCCAGTGTATTTCGAAATGGTGACCGGCACACCCGCCACATCGGCAAAAAGATTTGGCTCTGTGCAGATCGGCCTGTTTCGCAATGCCAAGTGAGAGCAGGCGGGTTATGTTTTCGATGATTCCTGTCTTCACGTGGATGAGTGATCACGAATAACATGCTTAGGTTGCAACACTGTTCACCCCAGTAGCGTTAACAGGCCCTAGTGCAGCCGGTCCGCGCTAGCGCAAGCGGGTAAGCGGTACGGAGAGTGAAGGCATCTCAGGAGTCCCAAAATGCGGATACAGGGCAGGTCGGATGGCGATTCGGTAACTCCGAATTCTCGTTACCGACGCGGCGCCGCCCATGACTTCGGTCGGTGACGCTTTGCGCCAGAACAAACACGCAGCATGCCTAAGACGTGCACGATAATCATGTCCCTCCCCGCAAAATGTGAGCTTATGCGCACATTGAGAGGTCCATGATGCTGCAGTTGACGCTTGAAATGCTTCCCTTCGCCGTGTTTGTGATAATCGGCATATTTGCTTTCGCGGAGCCACCTTCGCGGCGCAAGGCGCCCCTGGAGGAAAAGCATCCCCGGATGCGAACTTTCTGTGGCATCGGCGATGAGGGAACCCTCATCCTGGCCGATCCCGACGGAAAACCAGTGCCGCGAAACCGATAGAACGAGGAGTCGGTATTTCCGATCCGAGAGAGCTTGTGGCCGACGACAAGTCGGGAACGATCGCCACAGCCTATATGTTCTGCACGCTCAGGGTCTGGGGGTCTTTAACGCGCTGCATCAGTATTGCCGCGATCATCATGAATACACCCCCTGCGACGACTGCGTAGATCCGGTTGTTGTGCAGCAGGTGGATCATGATCCAGCCAAACAACAGTGAGGCCAGGATCTCCGGGGTGACGATGAAGAAATTGAAAATGCCCATATAGACGCCGGTTCGCGCGGGCGGCAACGATGCGGCGAGGACCGCGTAAGGCATGGACAGCGTGCTGGCCCACGCGATGCCAACCCCCACCATGGTCAGCAACAGAGCGTACTTGTTGTGGATGACCGCCACGGACATCAGGCCCAGTGCGCCGCAGAGCAGGCAAAGTGTATGGGTTTGCTTGCGGCCCAGGCGGCGAGCCAACCCTGGCAAAGCGAATGAGAAGGCGAAGCACACAAATGAGTAGACAGCGAAACAGTCGCCACCCCATCGAACCCCGGCCTGATATTGGAGCGACCGTGGATCGTCGGCGGCGAAAATGTTATGGGCAACCGCGACGGGAAAGTAGAGCCACATGCAGAAAAGTCCAAGCCAGGTGCAGAGTTGTACCGGGCCGAGCTTTCTCATGGTGTCGGGCATTTCGGCGATGGCATGAAGAATCTCGCGAATGTTGGCGGCGAGCCCGGTTTTCTGTGCCTTGGCCTTACGGAAGGCATCGAGATCCTCGGGAGGATATTCTTTCGTAGTCAGAATGGTCCACATGACGGCTCCGAAGAACGCTGCGGCGCCAATGTAGAACGAGAGACGCGTGACGGTTGGAATCGCGTGCGTGTCGTTGACAGCCTGGTGCATGTGGAACCAGTTGGCAAGAACGTCCGGAAGGACGGAGGCCACAACCGCGCCCAAGCCAATGAAAAGGCTCTGCATGGCGAAGCCGGACGTACGCTGGCCTTCAGGGAGAATATCTGCAACAAACGCGCGAAATGGCTCCATGCTGACGTTGATGGAGGCGTCGAGGATCCACAGCATTCCGGCTGCCATCCAAAGGGCCGAAGCGTTGGGCATGAAGACCAACATCAGGGAACTGAGAATGGCGCCGGTGAGGAAATAAGGACGGCGGCGGCCCAGCCGTCCCCACGTGCGGTCGCTGGCATGGCCGATGAGAGGTTGAATCAGCATTCCCGTAAGCGGTGCTGCGAGCCACAAAATAGGAATCTGATCCGGGCGCGCGCCCAGGTACTCATAGATCGCACTCATGTTGGCCATCTGGAGGCCCCAGCCGAACTGAATGCCGAGAAAACCAAAGCTCATATTCCAGATCTGCCAAAAGCTGCGTTCCGGCTTCCGAAAGTGTGTCACTACCTGCGTTTCCGAAACGGTGTTCCTCGGAACGGCGCCGGCCTCGGGTTCTGTCTGCGATGTGCTCATGGCTGGTCCTGTCGAAGCTCTCTCGTGAAAGTGCGGGTTCCGAAACTGCTCAGGGAAATCGATGGGACGGTGGACGGGTCCAGTTTTGAGATCGGAAATTCGACCTCCGTCCAGTCAAGCGCCGGCGCTTCCACTTTTCCGAGAAATGGAGTGTTGGAGAGGTTCCCTGACACCAGACACTTCTCGGAAACCGAGCGCCGGATGAAGGTGACCACGTGCTGTTCGTCAGAGTTGTGGACCCATTCGAGTCTGCCGATGTCGACCCCGAGAGATCGGAAGTCGTCCCGACGCGCCGCCATCCCCTTCAAATCGCCAGGGGGCGAGAAGGAGCGCACGTAAATGACACCGGATTTGAGCCACTCGGGCGAGTGACGCGCCTGAACAAATGAGAGACCCGGCTCGGGTGCCTGCGGACGCAGGGCCGGGCCAGCCGCCACCAGGACGGAAAGGAGGAGCGCGAAGCCAACCGGCGGCCGTAGCTTCATGGCGCCGAAAGCATAGCATTCTAAGATGTTAGTGCGCCAGAGTCACGCAAAGGCCGCCGGATCCGGCGGCCTTTGCAGGAGGCATGGCAACAACGGAACGTCCGGGTCGTCAGCTACAGGCGAGCGATGAGGCTATCGATATTGGAGTGATGACTTCTGCTCATCGCCACCTTTTGCCCATTCGACAACAGAACTGAAAAATCGCCCGAAGTTTCCCGGCGAACTTCCTTGACATACTTCAGGTTCACAATGGCGGAACGATGAACGCGCATAAACATCTGGGAATCGAGCTTGCTTTCCATCGCGGTCATTGTCTCGCGGAGCAGATGGCTTTCGTTTCCGGTGCAGATGCGAACGTAGTTCTCTTCGGCTGCGATCCAGCGGATCTCCGTAATGGGGAGAAACAGGATGCGACCGCGCGATTTGAATACGATGCGCGCCGGAGATGATGTTGCCGAGGCAGGCCGGGAATCCTGGCGCTCTTTCGTGTTCATGCTGTTGTTCTGAATCCGCTCGCGAGCATAATTCAACGCAGAATTGAGCCGCTCGGCCGTGTAGGGTTTAAGAAGGTAGTCGGCCGCGCGCATTTCGAAGGCACGTACCGCGTACTCGCCATGAGCGGTGGTGATGATAATGTGCGGCATCGCTACGCTTTTGTGACGCGAAAGCTCTGCCATCACGTCGAGGCCGTTCTTTGCCGGCATGCAAATATCCAGGAATAGGAGGTCCGGTTTTTTCGTCTGGACCTCGGCCACTATTTCGGAGGGCGACGCTGCCTCACCCACCACCTGGATATCGGATGTCTGCCGGAGGAGGATACGGAGTTTCTGCCTGGCTAGAGCTTCATCGTCTGCGATTACCGTTTGGATGACCACTTGACCTCCAAGTAGTTGGCTGAGAGGAAGTACGTGAATTCTTCAGGAAAAGATCCTGCGACGGTTCCGCACTTTCAAATTGCACGTTCAGTTCCAACTGTATGTCCCCGGCTATGTATCTGAAACTACGCGTCAAGGCGCTTGCGGGAGCACCAGGATAGTCACATCGTGGCTGGTCGAATTTGATATCGAATGTCCGAGTTCGGACACTTTCGTGAGGTGCAGAGCAGGCGAGAGAAAAGGTACCATTGTGTTCCAAGCTCGACAATCAGATCCCGGCTAGTCAGGGGTCCCGCCTAGAAGACGGAAGATGGTGGGCGGACAAAGAGGGATTGGATGATTCTAATCACCTCGAAATTTGTGACAAATCGCGTGCTGGCGGCGGCAAGCTGTTCAGAAACGGTGGCGACTTGCTGGTTTACGAGGGTAAGTGCAGAGGATGCGAGCAGACCGGGTTGATTACATCCATCGATTCAGCGTGTCCTAACTCTCAGCGATTTGCGCTTTCTTCGAGAGATTTCCCCGCCCACTTCATCATTCTTGAATTCGCCGCGATGGACAACGACAATTGGACGTAGCTCCAGGGCAATCGTTTACGAGTTCGCTGCCAGGCAGTAGCATTTATCCCACATTCGGACGGACGGATAAGAAATGATGAGCCAACAGACGACAGCGGCGGGACCGGGGTCCAATGGCAGTTTCATGGACAAGGTGATGAGCCGGCAGGGCCGAAGCCAGCCGTTGTTCATGCACCCCGCCATATGCATTCCTCCTTTTGTGCTGGTGGGTGAACTGTTTGCGCTGCAGACTTGGATCAACCTCACGCATTGGGGCTATCACATTGGGGCGATCCTCTTCGCAGCCTGGGGAGTCCAATACCTGATCTGGGGAATCATGTGCTGGTTGATGTGGCGATTCTTGCCCCATCTCATCACAAAGGCCAATTTAGGTCAGATTCTTACGCGGATACTGCCACTCAGTTTCGCGTTTCCGGTGGTTGAGGAGTTGATTTTTGCCTACGTGTTTCCGAACCTGCCGCTCGATCGACCCCACATGACATATTGGAAGAGATTCGAACTTCAGCTACAGGCTGAATTTATCGACAGCATGGTCCTCTTCTGGTGCGCCTTCTTCCTGTTCCGCGGCATCAATTACTATCAAAGATTTCGTGAGAAGGAGAAGGCAACTGCGCAGTTGGAGGTGCAGCTAGCGAACGCCAAGCTGGCCGCGCTCCGCATGCAACTGAACCCGCACTTCCTTTTCAACGCCATGAACAGCATCTCCAGCCTGATGCGGACCGATGTCAATGCGGCCGACACGATGCTGGAACAACTCAGTAGCCTGCTGCGTATTTCGCTGGAGCGCGGAAACGTGCAACTGATCCCCCTGCACGAAGAAATGGAATTCATCGAGGTGTATCTGTCCATGCAGGACCAGCGATATGCGGGACGTGTGCGGCGGGATATTAGCATTGACTCGGATTTGTACGATGCCCTTGTCCCCGCGATGTTTCTGCAACCGGTTGTGGAAAATGCTTACGCCCATGGACTCTCGAAAATCGAAAGGGATGGCGAACTTCTGATCGAAGCCCATCGGAACAAGGACAGGGTGAACTTGTCGATCACCAACAGTGGTCCCGGCATGGCGTCCTCGAATGGGCACTCGACAAACGGGCACGGGGTTGGTTTGTCCAATGTGCGCAGCCGGTTGCGACTGCATTATGGCGAGGACTGCTCGTTTGAGCTGACACAGATTGACAGGACCCATGTAAGAGTTTCGATTGGATTCCCATTTCAGCTGTCACACGAAGCCGAAGTCAGCATTACCAGGTACGGTGCAGAATGATCCAGGCAGTGTTGGCCGACGACGAGTTGCTGGCCCGGCAGAAGTTGCGTCAGCTTCTTCGCGATGAACCCGATATTGAAATTGTGGGAGAATGCGCCTCGGCCAGCGAGACCGTTGAGCTTGTGCGCCTTACCAACCCGGCTCTTCTGTTTCTGGACATTCGCATGCCGGGAATGGACGGATTTGACGTGGTCGGGGCCATCGAGTCCGAACACCTTCCGATGCCGGCGGTGGTGTTTACCACCGCATATGATCAATACGCACTTCGCGCCTTCGAGATCCACGCGGTCGATTACCTGCTGAAGCCCTTTACTGCTGAACGGCTGGGCTCCGCCATCCAGCGTGTGCGGGAACGACTGGCGGTCGGCGAGAATGCCGCCCGCATCAACGGGAAGAGCCGCGAGGGTTCAGGCTTCACAACTCGCATTGTTTTCAAGTCCCGCGGCCGCATTCTGTTTCTGCCGGTTTCGGAAATCCGCTGGATCGGCGCGGAGGAGAATTATGTGCGCCTGTGTACTGAGCGCGAAACGCATTTACTCCGTGAGACCATGGCGCACCTGGAAGAAAGACTCGATCCGCAACAGTTTCTGCGCGTGCATCGTTCCTTCATCGTCAACCTGCAATTCGTGAAGGAAGTTCGAACCGAACACGATGGAGAATCTTCCGTGATCATGATCGACGGGCAGAAGATCGCGATGAGCCGCAGCTACAAGTCGCGAATACTGGAATCACTGCATCGCTGAACGGGTTTGTTATTTTTTGTAGGCGCATCGGCGCACAAGAGCGGTTGTGGTTGTCGTCCGGTGTTCGTCCATCCCAATAAGAAACTGCTCGTCACAGGGAGCTGCTTTACGTCCCGATATCCCAAAGTCGGGAGAATTCCGTGGATGGATTCAGATTTCAGAACATCCCGGTAGCTGGCTTAGAACTCATCGGTTTCCTTCGTCACAGATTACGAAGACTCCTCAACGAGAGCAAAGCCTCGTCACAGATTCTTTCATCGCGCATGATCTTGGAAGGGCGAATGCATTGTTCTTCACTATGCATTCGCAGATCGGCTTTCCCACATACTCCAATTCCGACCGTGGCCGCACCCCACGAGAAACATTTGCTGAGGAACTCGCAGCTGACTGGCTTTCCGTTCATCTGGAGGTGAGCGTTCGCGCAGATATACGCCGCCTGTTCCACGCTCTGACCGATCCAGAGTACCTGGAGGCGTGGCTCATCTTGCCCGGCGAGCGCCAGGGAGGCTCCATCAGCGCGAGTAGATACGAGCGGGACTATCTCATCGAGCACTTCTGCGATGGCGGGCAATCGCTGTTGATCTCGGGGCGATATCTTGTACTCCGGCGGCGGCATGTGATGTTCACGTGGAGGGTAGACGGGGATATTTCCGTCCCTGAAAGCAGCGTCGAAATCCGCCTGCGCGGTGATTTCGAAAGAACCACTCTTACGCTGCGGCACAGCGGATTTTCTTCGCGCCACGATTCCGGATGGCATCGCGATCTGTGGAACGCATCGATTGGCAGGCTGGAAGGCTTATATGGCGCACGTCGAATGGGCCAAGAGACGAACAGGCAAAGCCTCAGGGATGGCGCTTCATTGAGTCACGACGCGCAAACGAATCCGGTCAAGACGGCATGCGGCTCAACTTCGTAACCCGGCCGACATGGTTCCAATCGGAAACATAAATATTTGCGTCCTTGTCGATGAAGGCACCGTGCGCGGCGCTGAACGATGCGGCGGAAATCGCGCCTGGGTCGAGATCGTATTTGGCCCATTGATCCTTGCGAGGGTTGTCGCCGAGGAACGCTACCGGGACGTTGTCGCGATCAAGAACGGTCGTCCGTCCCTCCAACTCCGAAACCACGGCATAGTCTCCATGGAAGCTCACCTGGCATGGTCGCCGCAGGTGGTTCGTGATGGTGCGGACGAACTTGCCGTCAAAATCGAGGTGACAGAGGCGGCGGTTTTCGCGGTCGCATACAAGCAGCAGGGGTTGATCGTACCGAACGTCGACGGCAAGCCCATGGCTGCAATCGAAGAGTCCGTCGTCGTGGCCTTTGCCGCCGTAGCTGGCCTTGAACCCACCCTGGCTGTCGAACCGGAATATCCGGCTGTCGCCGTATCCGTTGGCGATGAAGATGGATCCATCCGGTCCCGGAACGGCTGATGTCAGCCGCCATTCGTTGGGTGCCTTGAACCCCGCCTCCGGGGGAGCTGTGATCTTGAGAACCACCGTTCCGTCCGTCTTCATCTTGATGAAGAGCCAGTTCTCCCTGGGTGTGCCTTTTTGGACGGTGCACAAGAAGTACTCGACGCCGTTTTCTTCGGTATGAAGCATGGAATGAATCTCGGGATACTCGCGGGCGATGGTCTTCTGCAGAACTCCGTCCACCCCGTAGACCAGTACTCCAGTTTCGCTCTGGGTGCTGACATAGATGGATCCTGCATTGTCCTGGGCGATGGCCCCGTGGGTTCCGCCGAACGTGGTTCCGCGGGAAAGCGCACCCCAGCCAGAGACCACCCGATACGTCCACTCGCCATTTCCTGTGAGAATCTCTTTCGGCATTGCTTTTTCGTCCTTAGCGTTGGGCATGGCTTCTGTTGATTGTCCGGCAAGCGCGGTCAGACCGATACCACCTGCAGCGGCAAGGAAATTTCGCCGGTTCATGGGTCTGTTCTCAGCTTTCATCGTGCGCCTCCTGCGCCGGAGGTGTCATCAGCACCGTCCGACGCGGGTTGTGCGGCGGTATTGAAAACGTAGAGGTGCCGCAGGTTTGACATCGATTTCAAGGAAGTAAGCGAGGTGGTCGTCACCTTTGTATCGCTGAGGTTGAGGTAATTTAATCGCGATAATGCCGTCAGCTTGGCAAGTCCATTCCCGGTAACGGCGGTTCCTTCCAGGTGCAGCGCGCGTAAATGAACGAAGCGAGCCAGAACATCAAAGCTTGCATCCGTGACCGGGGTTCGCGCGAGGTTCGCTTCCACAATGTATGGAGCGAATTTTTCAAATTGCGCGAGCTGCTGGTCACCGAAGGCCGGGGCTATATCCACGGTGCTCAGAATCAAGCCATCGGAGGGCTTGGCTGATACGGGGAGAAGCTTCGCTCCCTGCGAATGCCGCAACTGCTCTATCTCATTGGCAAGCTTGCTGTAATCGCCGACCGGATCGGGCGGCAGGTCACGTTGTTTAGCAGGGATCATTACCCCGGCCACTTCGCGATCACTGGGGGATGCGCCGGCCCGAATCCACGCGCTGATCAACGCGATCTCAGCGGGCTTCAACGGCGGACGGCCCTCCGCTGGCATGGCATGCGGGTTCCCGGCCGGAAGTGTGATGCGTTCGATCAATAGGCTCTTTTCCGCATCGCGGGGAATGATCACCGGCCCGTCTTTGCCTCCCTTGCTCAGCCGATCGTACGAATCCAGGCGCAGGCCTCCCTCGATCTTGCCCACTCCGTGGCAGGCTATGCA
Organism: Occallatibacter sp.; assembly: GCA_036502905.1. Taxonomy (GTDB): domain Bacteria; phylum Acidobacteriota; class Terriglobia; order Terriglobales; family Acidobacteriaceae; genus Telmatobacter. Next base: position 9,139 of record DASXXV010000294.1, read on the forward strand.
GTTGGAATCGAAAATCGGACGGATGTTCTTCGCGTAGAACGAATCGGGGAAGGGGACTGCCGCATCGGGGGCGCCCAGGGCCGCGAATCGTTTCAAGGGGGCGGGCATGTAGCGGGTAAGATAGTCGGGGCCATGCGTGAGTGATCCACCCTGGTGCGCGGTCCATATGAGGGCAAGCATCACGCACCCCAGCAGCGCAGGATAAATGGGTACGCGTTGTCCTCCGGACCATGCGGGCCGCGCGAGCAGGCACAACAGTACCCCGACCGTGACTCCGATGCCGCCCCACATATGTCGGGAGACGATCGATCCCGAGTCGCCGCTACCGTAAGCGAGGAGGTATCCAAGCAGCAGGGTTCCGATGCATGCCCCGGAGGCCAGAACAAGCACAAAGCCCGCGGCCTCCCGTAAGGCGGGTCGAAATGCGCCCGCGATTTCGAGCATTGGCAGGAGGACGATCAAGCCGATGGGCAGATGAACGAGGGCCGGATGGAAGCGCCCGACAAACTGCAGCCAGTCCGCGTGTGGTTTGCCATCAAGTTTCAGGATCTCCGGCAAGAGCAGCAAGGCAAGGCTCAACAGGGCCACAGACATCCATGCTTTGCCATTCGTGCGAATGCCTTCGACGATCGCGCCCCTCGTTCGCGTTGCCGAACCGGCTGCTGTCACGCCAACAGTCCGTCCACAACATACGCCGGGACCGGGCTGGTCAACTTCTGATCGAGTCCCTGGAACTTGAAGGTGAACTTGTTGTGGTCGATGCCCAGGCAACGAAGGATGGTTGCGTTGAAGTCGCGAACGTTCACCGGATCTTTAACGATGTTGTAGCTGTACTCGTCGGTTTCGCCGTAGGTAAGACCCGGCCGCGCTCCACCGCCCGCCATCCACGTGGTGAAACAACGCGGATGATGGTCGCGCCCGTAATTCTCCGGCGTCAATCCGCCCTGGCTGTACACGGTGCGGCCGAACTCGCCCGCCCAGACAACCAGCGTGTCGTCGAGCAGACCACGCCGTTTCAGATCGGTAACGAGCGCATAACAGGCGCGGTCGGTTTCCTGGCAAAGAATGGGCAGCACTCCGGTGACGTTGTCATGGACGTCCCATCCGCGTTTGTATACCTGCACGAATCGCACCCCACGCTCCGCCATTCGCCGCGCCAGCAAGCAGTTGTATGCGAACGTCCCGGGCTGCTTCGCATCCGGACCATAGAGATCCCAGGTTGACTGGGGCTCTTTGCTCAAGTCCACGAGTTCCGGGACCGAAGCCTGCATGCGATACGCCATTTCGTACTGCGCGATGCGCGCATTGGTTTCGGGGTCGCCGACCTCTTCCAGGGTCTGGCGATTGATCTGTTCCACGGCATCCAGCATGTTGCGGCGCACTTCGCGGTCCACGCCGGCGGGATCGGCAAGATACAGCACCGGATCGCCACCCGAGCGCAGCCCCACACCCGCGAACTCCGATGACAGAAACCCACTGCTCCATAGCCGCGACGAAACGGGCTGATTGTTCTCCTTGGGGTTCGTCTTGGTTTGCAGAACGATGAAGGTGGGAAGGTTATCGTTCATGCTGCCCAGTCCATAGGCCAGCCAGGAACCCAGGCAGGGTTTGCCGGCATTCATGTTGCCGGTGTTCATCAGCATGATGGCCGGCTCATGATTGATGGCGTCGGTGTTGACGGACTTCACGATGGTGAGATCATCCACCATCCGCGCCGTGTAGGGCAGCAGATCGCTGACCCACGTTCCTGTCTTTCCGTATTGCTTGAATGGCCAATGCGGCGGTGCGATGGGAAAGCGCGACTGTCCCGCCGTCATTCCCGTCAACTGCTGATTTCCACGGACGGAATCAGGCATGTCTTTGTTGAATTGAGCGGCGAGGTTCGGCTTGTAGTCAAGCAGATCGATCTGCGGCGGACCGCCGGACATAAAGAGATAGATGGCCCGCTTGGCTTTGGGTGCAAAGTGCGGCAGTTTCAATTCATCTCGGGAAGACGGGCCCGGGCCGGCATTGGCAGGCCGCACGTCTCCGTGTAATGCGCCCTCGCCGAAGAGGCTGGCCATGGCCGCCCATCCCAGCACCTTCCCTGAGCGCCCCAGAAAGCGGCGGCGGGTTTCGAGCGCTGCCCACTCCCGCTTCAATCCATCAGGAATGGGCAGATCCATCACTGTGGAATTCTGCTCGCAATCCGTGCACAACGGATGTTGTTTCATGAATACCTCAACTACTTTGTCAGCGTCTCGTCCAAGTTCAGCATTTCGCTCGCGACCATGGTCCAGGCCGCGAGCTCCGGCGCCGGAATAGAACTGTCACGCTTTTTTTCGCCCACATCCGCCAATGCGCGCGCCGCTTGCGCATCATGCGCGTAATGTTGTTTCATCTGCTGCAGCGATGTTTCGAGAACCGCTGCCATTTTGGGTGGAGCATCGCGGGACAACAGGATTTCACTCATCAAATTGATGCGCTGTTCGGGCCCGGGTCCGCCTTCGCGAATCACGCGTTGCGCAAGGGCTCGCGCCGCCTCCACCCACTGCACGTCATTCATGGTGACGAGCGCCTGAAGGGGCGTGTCGGTGCGCTGCCTCCGGGTGCACACAACGTCGCGCATGGGCGCATCAAACGCATCCATGTTGGGCGGCGGCGCCATGCGCTTCCAGTAGGTATACATGCTGCGGCGGTGGAGTGCGTCCCCATGCTCCTGCACATAGTGGACCGTGTCGCTGGTGGGATAGCTTACCTGTTCCCACACATTGGGCGGCTGGTAAGGCTTGACACTCGGTCCGCCGATCTTGTTGACCAAAAGCCCGCTTGACTGCAGGGCGATGTCGCGAACCATCTCCGCATCCATACGGAATCGCGGTCCGTGGGAGAGGAGCACATTGCGCGGATCCCTGGCCATTTGCGCAGGCGTGGATGCCGCGCTCTGCCTGTACGCTGCGGACATTACCATCAGCTTGTACATGTGCTTAATGTTCCAGCCGCTCTCGCGAAACTCGACTGCGAGCCAGTCCAGCAGCTCAGGATGGGAAGGGCGCTGCCCCATGATTCCGAAATCATCGGTAGTCTCCACCAGGCCTGTCCCGAAGAGCTCATACCACATTCGGTTCACCGTCACCCGTGCGGTGAGCGGGTTGTCTGGGCTTACGGTCCACTTGGCAAGGGCCAAGCGGTTGCGCGGCTCGTCTTTGGGCAGAGGCGGCAGGAAGTGGGGCGTGTTCGCCTCCACCCGCTCTGTGCGCGCCGTGTATACACCGCGGGTCAGCACATCGGCATACGCGAGGGATGGTTTTTCCCACGAGACCAGCGTCAGGTTTCCCCCGGCGGAAAGCCTGTCGAGCTGCGCATCGAGCGCGGCGATCTCGGTGGAAAGCTGGCGATAGGTGGAATCGACGGCGTCGAGGTAAAACTTGCCCGCCGCATGCCACTGATCGTCATTCCACTTGGAATTGGGCTGGGCAGCGATCTCGGCGACGTAGTCTTCGAGCGGGAGGCGCCTGGCTTCGTCTCCGCTGAGAGCACGCGCATAAAGCCGGATATCCTGGAACCGCGTCTGTTTAGCGGGATTTTGATCCGGATAACGCCATCCGAGCTGCATGGGTGCGGTGGTGCGTATGGTTGTGCCGGCGAGGGAATCGGCAACTACGTGCGTCGCAGCCGGGTTCCCGTTGATGTAAATCTGGACTCCGGCAGCCCTGCCGGACCCATCGTAGGTGAAGAAGATATGCTTCCACTGGCCATCGACCGGAAGAGCGGCATCAGTCGAGACCCTGATGGCGACCTCCGGCGTTGTGTCTTTGGCTTCTGGCTTCTCCGGCTTCTTTGCCTCTTCTTTTTTCTTCGGCTCCTTTTTTTCGGGCGGCTTGTTCGCCGAGAGGTCCTTCTTGGTCAAATCCTGCGGTGTGGGATAGCGGAAAGACTCTTTGGCAGGCTTTGCCTGGTGATCCTTCCGCTTGGGATCTTCCTTCGGCGCCTGGTTTACGAACTCGACGGTTACGATGCCGTTGCGGATGGAAAGGTCCCATCCGCGATCGTGGTGACTTGCATCCATTTTCGAGATCAGCGTCTCCGCGGTATCGCCCACCGCGAAAAAGGGCGCGGAACGCATCATGAACCATCCGCCCGAAGAGAATGCCTGGCTGCCTTCGTAGTCACCGGTCTGATCGAGGAGCACGCGGGTGCTCGACGGCATGCGAAAGTCCGGCCATAGCCACGTGGTCTCGCCCCATTCCGGGCTCAAGACAGTTGCGCGGAAACTCGCCGGATTGGCATTGGGGGCGCTGTTCTTTAGTACAGCACCGCTGCCCTCATCGAGCCGCAGGCGAACGATGAGCTTGTCAGTGGAGACCGGCTTGGGGGGTGCCTGTCCGGATGCGAGCCAGCGTTGCACAAGTTCCCGCACGTGCTGCCGCATCCACCCCTGGCGGCTCGCTAGTTCCGATCGCTGCGCCAGTACCCGATTGTACTGGGTTTCGTTCTGCGGCTTGGGAATTCTCACCGCCGGAGTCCACACCGGGCGGTCGTCATTGAACGGCTTCTCGTCGATGTTGTTGAAGAACGCGCTCAGGGAGTAGAAGTCCTTCTGGGAGGTCGGGTCGAATTTATGATCGTGGCAGACCGCGCATCCCACGGTGAGGCCCATGAAGGTTGCACCGAAGGCTTCGGTGCGTTCGCGGGCAATGTTCACGCGCAGTTCCTCGGTAATGGTGCCGCCCTCGTTGGTGCTCAGGCCGAGGCGCACGTAGCCGCTCCCGATCAGCGGATCGAGGTTCTTGGCCGGCAGCAGGTCGCCGGCAATCTGTTCCATCGCGAACTGGTCGAATGGCTTGTTGTTATTGAACGAGCGAATCACGTAATCGCGGTACGGCCAGATGTCTTTGCTGTTGTCGTAGTGCAAGCCATAAGTGTCGGCGTAGCGCGCATAATCCAGCCAATATCGTGCGCGCTGCTCGCCAAAGGTGGGTTGCGCGAGCAATCTGTCGACCAGGTGTTCATAGGCCTGGGGCGAGTTATCGCCCACGAAAGCCCGCACTTCGGCAGGAGTTGGCAGCAAGCCGGTCAGGTCGAGGGTCACGCGCCGGATCAACGTGGCTTTGTCCGCCTCCGGCGATGGCTTCAACCCGCCGTTCTTTATCCGCTGCAGGATGAATGCATCGATCGGGTTCTTTGTCCAGCCGTCGTTTTCCGGGGGCAGTGCCGGCCGGACCGGCGCCTCGAAGGCCCAGTGGGGCCGGTAGACCGCACCTTCTTTGATCCACTCCCGCAGCACCGCAATTTCCTCCGGCTTCATGGGCTTGGCTTCGCCCTGCGCGGTCTGCGGCATGAGGTGATGGGGGTCTTTGGATTCGATGCGCTTGACCAACGCGCTTTTTTCGGGGTGCCCGGGCACGATCGCGTCGGGATGGCCGGGCCGCTTCTTCATGGCGTATTCCGCCAGGTCGAGCCGGAGTCCCGCCTTTCTCATCTCCGGGTCGGGCCCGTGACAACTGAAACAGCGGCTGGCCAAAATCGGCTGCACATCCTGATTGAAGTCCAGGCGCCGCCCGGTTGCCGCCTTAGTGTCGCGGTGATGACAAGCGGTGACTGAAGAGATGATTGCGATGCCGATAAGGGCCACAAAGGCTATCTGCGGGCCGGCACCAAAGCGGGAGCGCTTGCAATATCGAGGGTGTTGAAAGACATCCGTCACGGTGAAGGGGAAGACCGGATCCGTGCTGGTTTCCGATAAGCAAAAGTTTGCCATCTGGCACTAACGGTTGTCTACAGTGGAAGGGCAAAGGCTTATTTTTCTGTCGTCTTCAGATCCCCAGCCTCGCTTTAAGGCTGCGCACCCGGTCCCTGGCCACGGGCAACTGGGTGTGGCGGACGTCCTTGAGGGTTACAACAACTCTGCCCGCAAACCCGGAATTTACCTCCTGAATCCAGTCGGTATTGACCAGGACCGCGCGATGGATGCGCAGGAAGCGAGCGGGGTCGAGGCGTTGCTCGAGTTCTGCAATCGTCTGGTCTACGCTGTGCTGGCGGCCATTGACGACGGCGTATGTGAGCTTATCCAGCGCCTGGAAATGCGAGACCGCGTCCAGGTCGAGAAACGTGATCCGCTCCCCTACGCGCGACGCGATCCGGCGGGGATAATCGTGCCGTTCGCCACGCAGCGAAGAGGCCAACTCGCGCAGAAGCTGGGGCAACTCTCCGCTTTGTTGCCACGCCGGTTTGGGAATGGGCCGTACGCGTTCCAGCTTGCGCACCGCTCGCTGCAGTTGCTCCGGCTCGATGGGCTTCAGCAGGTAATCGATCGAATTCACTTCAAATGCGCGCAGCGCGTACTCATCGTAGGCGGTGGTAAAGATGACGAACGGATGTTCGCCCAGCCTCGCCAGCAGATCGAACCCGGTCATGCCCGGCATCTGGATGTCGAGAAAGAGCACATCTATGGATTGGGCCTCGCCGCCCGAAAGAACCCGCAAGGCCTCGGCCGGATCCGTGGCAGTACCGGCAATGGCCACCTCACCGAACTGCGCCAGCAAGCGCGTCAAGCGCTCCAACGCGAGCGGTTCGTCGTCCACGAGATAGGCGCGAAGGGGTGGGGCTGCCATGATGGGAAACGTCACTCCACCGGGAACTGCAGGCTCACGACTGTCTTCTCATCCGCGCGCGCCACGGAAAGCTGTCCGCGCTCTCCGAAAAGAAGTTCGAGCCGCGAAACAAGATTACCCAGCCCGTGTTCGGGGGTGATGGATTCAAGCGAGAATCCGGGTCCGTCGTCGATCACCTCCAGGCGCACCCGATCTGCTTCCCGCGCTCCCGTTATGCGAATCGTTGCGCCCTCCGCACGTTCCGCCGCCACATGCTTGATGGAGTTCTCCACCAGGGTTTGCAGCGCCAGCGGCGGAACCTTTACGTGGTCGAGCGCTGCCGGAGCTTCGACGCTGTATCGCAACCGCTGCCCGAACCGGGTCCGCTCGATATCGAGGTAATCGCGAACGATCTTCAATTCCTGGCTGAGCGCCACGAGCCCGGCCTGGTTTCCACTCAGCGAGAAGCGCAACAGCGAGGCCAGCTTGCCAACCGTATCTTCGGCGCGCTTCGGATCGCTGGGAATCAGGGAGGCGATGGAATTCAATGTATTGAAGAGAAAATGCGGATGGATGCGCGAGGCCAGCGAAGAGAGCTTCGCTTCGGCCAGCAGCTTGTAAGCGCGCTCCTGCTCTGCCTGCCGCGTCCGCAGTTCCAGAGTTGCCTGCTGCAGCTTGTGCCGCATGGTTTCGAACGAGGAGATACCCAGACCCACCGCAAGTGATATTACGTAGCAGGTTGGCAACGAACGTTTGAATTCGAGCCAGAATTCCCAGCTTTCCTGAAAACCAACTGCCTGAAACAGGAGACCCGCGGCAAGGCAGCCGACGGTCGCTGCGGAAAGCAGAGCGATGGCGTTGATAAGGGAGATAAACCGCGGGAATCGGTCCGTGTATCGGAAGCCGATCCAATTCAGCGCAATGGCAGATGGCATTCCGATCAACACCGAATAAACGATGGATGCGAAAAAACTGCGTCCCGACTGGGAAAGCCGTTCATGCTGGACGACAAGCAGAAAAATGCCGATCGCCACCGCGAGGAAGGGAATTCCCCACAGGCACCAGCGGAGCATCTCCTTCGAAACCGCACCTTTTGTGGAGTCTTCGCCTCCCGCGTTTTTCTCCATACCGGCCTTCATAAATGGAATCTGATTCCCACCGACGTAGCGGTTGTATAGGGCGCACGACTGTATTCGGAACCCCTGTGGCCTCGTGGAATTTCCAGGTGGACGTACGAAGAAAGGTGATTGCCGAACCAGCGATTCACGTCCCCTACGATCACATAACTCCGGTCATCGAAGTTCGTCACCACGGATCCCGACACGTCCCACTCCTTCCATCCCGGCAGCTCGCGCAGCCGGGTCTTGCCGGCATTGAGAAAACCGTAGTGCTGCCGGCCCGCTGATGGCGATACGGTGATGGACCGATAATACGGGATGTTGGGCGGGGTGTAGAACTCGCCGATGAACGTGATACCGGCGGTGGTGGTGTACTTTGCTCCCAGCAGGATCGCTCCCTTCTCGCGCCAGGTTCCTTCGCCGTGCAGTTCCCATGCCTGTCCCACGACCCGGGTAAAGGTGATTGCCCCAAAGGCGTCGCTGCCGCTATCGTTGCCGGCGATCAACGAAGTGTCAAACCCACGCAGCAGCAAGTTGTAGCGGATGGCGGCGGTATCCGGGACGGTCATGCCCTTGCGCGCCAGCTCCCCGGTCGACCATGCGAATGTGAGGGCATGTTGTCCCCGCATCCAGTCGGCCTTCACCATGTCGCGACCCTCGTTCAGGTTAAGCCGGTCGCCGGGGTCTGTAGGTTCGCGCGGCGGATCGAGAACTCCTGCCGACGTGAAGGCGTAGCCTGTGCCCCAACGAAGCATCTTGCGGCCAGCCATGAAGTCGAAGTCGCCCGCCGAAAAGGCCGTGTATATCTCCTTCACTCGGGCATGGGCGACAGTGTCATTAAAAGTGGTTTCGGCGCCTACGAGGCTGCCTGAGAAACTCCACCGGTCACGGTATTTCAGGCTAAAGGTCGGCTCCACCAGCACCTGGTTCAACACTTTCGGCAAGGGTGAACTCAGGCCGCCGTAAAACGTGGCGTCGTCGATGACTGCCAGCGAGTAACGGGTGCTGAACGCGCTCTGCTCGGGCGCCGGATCATCCTGCCCAATTGCAACGCAGGCGCCGGAAACGAGAATCAAGGCGGCAGCAAACACGCGGATCATGAAGTTCTCCGAACTCCGGTTCAAAAGCGGTCCGCCCGACCCTGGTAGAAAAGCTTGTCAGGTAATTCGCGGGGGGTGGTCGCCGAGTACTCAAGGCGGCTGTGGGAGTTGTGCCGGATCTCGTCATAGAGCGTAAGTCGCCGCAGCAGGGTCTTTCCGCCTATCTGCGCGTAATCGTCGAATGTGGCGGACTTGATGTGTTTGCCGGAGGTGAGGTAAAACTCGGCGCGGACGGGCCGAGCATCCTGTGCATTTAGCCAGTAGATAATTCGCTGGTACGTTGCCCCTTTCCGTTTGGCGGTCAGCTCCAGAACATGACACTCAGTCTCCCCGAGCTTTTCGTCGCGAAGATAGGCGGGCGTGTAGTCGGAAGCATAGTTGGTGCGCGCCACGTCTCCATTTGAAGCGTCGCCGGACAACCGCTCCAGGGGAGTGATGCGGACTGGACGGCTGGTGTCCGGCAGGAACACCCACATGTCATCCCCGAGCATCAGGAGGTGGCGACCCTTTTCGCGCGGGGTCATGAACTCGACGTAGGTTTTGTCCGTGCCCTTCTGCGATACCTCGTACAGCTTTTCCTCATCGGGCTTGCCCGATTCGTAGTTGGTGATTTTCACCCGCGTGACAAACGAGGTCCATCCGTTGCGAAAGGCATCGGACCGCTTCAACAGGGCTGTCGCGTCAAGGGCGGGAGCGGATGCGGCGTGTCCTCTTAGCGCGAACAGGAGCAGGAATGCGAGGAGCGTGGCCAACAGGAAGATGCGCAGGGTTGAATTCACGTTAGACATGGGCCAATGCCTCCGCAATTTGCAGCCGCGAAGCGCGGATCGCGGGCAGGATAGAAGCCAGCGCCAGGGAAACAACCACCATCACCGAGGAGCCGACCATGAGGCTGGGCACATGCAGCACGTTGAACAGCATGTCGAACGACGTCCCCGGCGGGGCCGGCAGATGCAGGCCGGCGGCGTTCAGCGCCATTCCCAAAAGATTGCCGCCCGCCACTCCCACGGCCGCACCGAGGGTGCCGGTCAGGGTAGCTTCCACCATAAACAGCGCCACGATCCACCCGCGCGGTGTGCCCATGGCCAGCATCGTGCCGATCTCGCGGGTTCGCTCGAACATGGCCATGAGCAATGTGTTGACGCTAGCCATCAAGACCATGAAGAACACGATAATGCCGAGAAACAGGAAGATTCCGCTGAACAGGGTCCGCACTTGTTTGTAGTAGGCGGCCAACTCGATCCATTTTCTGAGCGTGAGTTGCTGCGACTGGGCATTCAGCCGCGGTGCGATACTTGCGGCCACGGCATCGGTGTTTTCGGTGCGGTCCAGTCCCACCACCAGGTTTGTGACCCGATCGCTCTGCAGCAGGCGCTGCGCGGAAGGCAGGGTAATGCGCAGATAGCGATCGTCGAGGTCTTTGAATCCTGTGCTGACGATGCCGACGATCTGCACGTCGATCCCATTGAGCGCGCCGTCCGCGGTGACGGCGAGAATGGTCAGGCCGTCGCCCACTTTGACGCTCATGGAACGGGCCACGCCCGTGCCTACCAGCGCTTCGACTTCGCCGCCGGTATCTCCGCTGAGCTGGCTTCCAGAGACGACGCGAGGGTCGAAGCCCATCCGGTGCTCGATGGACGGATCGACTGCACTGCCCATAAACACCGAGGACTTCACGCCGTTCGACAACATGCCGTAGAACTCGATGCGTGGCGCGACGCCGCGTACATGTTGCGCTGATTGGATGGCGGACGCCGCCTGGCTCCAGTTGCTTATTCCCGTGTCGAGGACGTGAACTTCGTCGCGGCGGAAGTGCTCCGCGTTGAAGATCTGAATGTGTCCCAGCCCGGTGCGAATGGTGCTCTCTCTCAGCCCGCGAAACATGAAGGCGAAGAATCCGCCCACCAGCAGCAGGCCGGCGACGCCGCCGCCTACCATGAGCAGAGTCATCACCGTGCGCCGGCGATTGCGAAACACATTACGAAACGCAAGCAGCAAGAACTTGCCCATGTGAGCCTCCTTCCAGAGCGCTGTCCGATTCCACGTGTCCGTCAGTGAGCCGCACGATGCGCGGGGTGTGTTCCAGAAGGCGCTGATCGTGCGTGGAGAAGATGAAAGTGAGTCCCAGCTTCCGGTTCAAGTCGCGCATCAACTCGATCAATTGGGTAGCGTTGCGGGAATCGAGATTTGCGGTGGGCTCATCGGCCAGCACCAGCGCCGGGCGGTGAACAATGGCGCGCGCCACCGCCACCCGCTGGCGTTCGCCTCCCGAGAGCAGATCGGGGCGATGCTGGGCGCGGTCTGCCAGGCCGACGCTTTCCAGAGCTTCGGCAACCCGGCGCCGGCGCTCGCGCGTGCCGAGCCTTTGCACGAGCAATGGGAACTCGACGTTCTCGGCGGCGGTGAAAACAGGAATAAGGTTGAAAGTCTGAAAAACAAATCCGATCTTCGTTCTGCGCAGGTCGGTCATGTGCCCGGGGCTGAGGGTGCCCGTGTCGACGCCCTCAATGTAGATTTGTCCGGCGGTGGGCTTGTCGATGCACCCGATCAGGTTTAACAGGGTCGATTTGCCGCTTCCGCTGGGTCCTGAAATAGCCAGAAATTCGCCTGCCCACACGCTCAGGGTTGCGTGGTCGAGAGCCGTGACGTCGCGGTGATCCAGGGGGAATCTGCGGCTCACGTCGTTCACGCCAACGAGGGTTTCGGTTGGATTCATGCGCGTTCCTTTCCTCAGCCTTCTGCTTTAAGGAAAAGATACGGGCGATTGAAGGGGAATGCGCGGGCGTCCGGACGGAGAGCCCGAACATTCGGATGAGTTGTCGAATACGGCGGAGGAACCGGGATGGCGTGATTATGGGTTCAGGCTGATTACGAGTCCTTCCGCGGCCCGAAGTTCGACGTGGTCACCGACGTTCGCGCCCTCGCGATCCAGGTGTGTGGAGATCAGGACGGTCCCGGACCCCACGGGGACTTGCACAGAGTCGGATGCCATATTTAGCAGGACCAGCAGCCGCTCGCGATCATCCGATCTCTCGTATCGCAGTACCTGCTTGTCCGCGGCGACGCCGGCGAGCTTTCCGCTGACCATCACGAGGTGCGTCTCTCTCAACTCGATGAGGTTGCGGTAGAGGCGCAGGATTGAATTGTCGTCCCGCTCCAGTTCGGCCACGTTGACGATTTCGTGTTCGTCGCCCAATGGCAGCCAGGGCCATCCATTTGTGAATCCGCCTGTAGGCGAGCCGTCCCACGGCATGGGCGTTCGCTCCGGATCGCGGCCCAGCCCCAGCCCCGGCTCGTTCTTTTCGAAGGGGTCCTGGACCTGGTCCGGAGCAATGGGGACGTTGCACATACCCAGTTCCTCGCCGTAGTACATGGTGATGGTTCCGGGCAACGTGAGCAACAGTATGGCTGCCACTCTCGCCTGGCGAGCCCCGATCCGCGATGCAATACGGGGGTTGTCGTGATTGCCCAGGACCCAGTTGGGCCAGGCGCCCTCGGGCAGCGACTGCTCGTAGCCTGCGATGACTCCCGCCACCTCGCAGGCGCTCCAGGCGCACTGCAGCAATTGGAAATTGAAGGGCAGATTGGCTCCACGGAGATCGATGCCGTAATACGTCATCAACTGAGGCACCGGGAGATAAATTTCTCCGATGAGCACGCGCTCAGGGAATTCATCTACCACTGCACGCATTTCCGCCACCAGGTGGTGAACCTCGGGCCGATCGGAGTTGTAAACGGGTAATAGGCGGTTATGCGGAGGCTGCCCCAGCCGGTAACCGGGATTGGGGGGATTGTCGCGGAACTGATCGTCCTTGATCATCAGCCACATCACGTCGACGCGGAACCCGTCCACGCCTTTGCGCAGCCAGAAGCGCAGGGCGTCGAACATGGCTGCTTTAACCGCGGGGTTGCGCCAGTTCAGGTCCGGCTGCTCCTTAAGGAATGAGTGCAGGTAGTATTGCCCGGTGTTCTCGTCGTGCTCCCACGCCGACCCGCCGAATTGTCCCATCCAGTTATTGGGCTGGTCGCGCCAGATGTACCAATCCCTTTTGGGATTGTCGCGGGACGAGCGACTCTCCAGGAACCAGGGGTGGCGATCGGAGGTGTGGTTAGGCACAAAATCGAGGATGAGTTTGAGGCCGCGGCGATGGGCCTCCGTGAGGAGCCGATCGAAATCTTCGATGGTGCCGAAGATTGGATCGATGGCGCAATAGTCGGCCACGTCGTAACCGAAGTCGGCCATGGGCGAAGGGTAAATGGGCGAGATCCATATGGCGTCCACTCCCAGCAGCAGCAGGTAGTCGATGCGCTTGAGAATGCCGTTGAGGTCGCCGATGCCGTCGCCATTGGTGTCCTGAAACGAGCGCGGATAAATCTCATAGATTACGGCGTGCTGCCACCAAGTCAACTCCTGCATCTCACCAATAGCTCCTGAGGATGAGTGTACAAATCAGCATCGTGCGCGCATGATTAACGATCTCTGGTATAAAAACGCAATCGTATACTGCCTGTCGGTCGCCACATATATGGATGCAAACGGCGACGGCATCGGAGACTTCCAGGGTCTGATGCGCCGCCTCGACTATCTGCAGGGCATGGGCGTGACGGCGCTGTGGCTGATGCCATTCCAGACCTCGCCATGGCGGGACGGCGGCTACGATGTAGCTGATTATTACAGTGTCGATCCGCGTTACGGAACGGTAGGCGATTTCGTTGAATTCACGCGGGGCTGCAAGCAGCGCGGCATGCGCGTCCTGATCGATCTGGTGGTCAACCACACATCGAACGAGCACCCGTGGTTCCAGGAGGCCTGCAGCGATCCACAATCGAAGTATCGCGACTGGTACGTGTGGTCGAAAACGAAGCCCAAGGACGCGGCGTCGGGGGTGGTGTTCCCGGGCGTGCAGAAAACCACCTGGACATGGGAGAAGAAAGCACGCGCGTATTATTTTCATCGCTTTTACGATTTTCAGCCGGACCTCAACACCTCCAATCCCGAAGTGCAGGCTGAGATTCTCAAGATCATGGGCTTCTGGCTGCAGCTTGGTGTGGACGGATTCCGCATGGATGCGGTCCCGTTCGTGATCAGCCGCAAAGGGGCGAACCAGAAGCGCCCCCTGGAGCAGTACGACATGCTGCGCTCGTTCAGCGAGTTTCTGAGCTGGCGCAAGGAGGGGGCAATTATCCTGGGCGAGGCGAATGTCCTGCCCAAGACCGATCTCGAGTACTTCGGCAAATACGGCGAGCGGCTGCAGATGATGTTCAATTTTGAAGTAAACCAGCATCTCTTCCATGCGCTGGCCAGTGCCGATGGTACCAGCCTGATGAAGGCGATGGAGGACACGAAGCCCCGTCCCGCGACGGCGCAATGGGGCCAATTCCTGCGCAATCACGACGAACTCGACCTGGGGCGTCTGACGACGAAGCAGCGCCAGACGGTGTTTGCCGCGTTCGGTCCGGAGAAAAACATGCAGCTCTATAACCGTGGAATCCGGCGCCGCCTGGCTCCCATGATGCAAGGCGACCGCCGCCACCTGGAGCTTGCCTACAGCCTGATGATGACTCTGCCGGGTACGCCGGTGATTCGATATGGCGACGAGATCGGCATGGGAGACGACCTTCGTTTGCCGGAGCGAAACTGCGCCCGCACAGCGATGCAATGGTCGGTGGAGCCCAATGCGGGATTCAGCAAATGTGAAGCGCCGAGCGTGCCCGTGATCAAGGAGGGCGCCTACGGGTATCACCACATCAATGTCGCCGCCCAGCGGCGCGACCCGAACTCGCTGCTCAACTGGATGGAGCGGATTATTCGCATGCGCAAGGAGGTGCCCGAGATCGGCTGGGGTGATTTCTCGTTTGTGGCTACACCCAACCGGCATGTGCTGGTGATGCGTTACGACTGGCGCGACAACGCGGTGGTCTGCGTTCACAATCTGAGTCCCGAACCCCAGGAGGCGCGGTTCTCAGTGCGCGCCCCGGAAGAGGAAAGCAGGACCCTGGTAAACCTGCTCTCCGAAGACCACAGCTACCCGGAAAAGAACGGCCGCCACTGCATTCTGCTGGAGCCTTACGGTTATCGCTGGTTCCGGGTGGGCGGCCTGGATTACCTGCTGAAACGTTCGGAAGTGTGAACCGGAGGCGGCCCTTGGCGGTCAGGCGGCGGCAACCCTGCGGATCAAGTCGGCTTGTTCGTTGGGATTCTCGGCGCCTATGGTGAACGCATCCAACACGCCGCTACCCAGCGCAAAGCGAATCGCCTCATCCTGCCGCGAGCGCATCGCGCCCTGGCCCAGGATTTTCATCCCGATGATGCCCTTGCCCTGGGCACGCATTTCCTTGATGACGCCGATGACGGTTTGCGGATCGGCATCCATGTGCGCGCCGACAGGGTTCAACCGAACCAGGTCGACATCCACCCACGGTGAGCGCGCCGCAGCGCGCAAGGCTTCAATGCTGTGGCACGAGACGCCATGAGCGCGAATCATCTTCTTCTGCTTGGCTTCTTCGAATACATCCATTACCCCGCGGTAGCGCTCTGTCCAGTCGCCTTCGGTCACGCAATGGATCAAAAGAATGTCGATGTAATCCGTCTTCAGTTCGCGGCGATAGCGGTCGATATCGGCCCTGGCCTGCTGGGGGTCGCGGTGGTCGCACTTGGTCATGATGACGACCTTGTCCCGCGGCAATTGGCTTACGGCTTCCGCTACCTCGGGATGGGAACCGTAGGAGTCGGCGGTGTCGAAAAAGATCAGCCCGCGATCATACCCGGTGCGCAGCAGGCGCGTAAGCCCGCCGGTGCGGGTCTGATTGGATGATCCGCCGGAGCCGACGGTGCCGGTGCCCATGGCCAGGCGGCTGGTGCGGATTCCGGTCTTGCCCAGGGTCACAGTGTCCTGAGCTTCCACCTTGCCTGCAGGTGAGGGAACTTCGAGAACGCCGGCGATCGCGCGCGGAGCGAAGCAGGCCGCACTTACACCCGCCGCGGCGTGAGCCAGAAACTTTCTGCGGTTCATGAGACCTCCGGTCACGGGATTCTTCCCGATTCAGTCGCAAAGGCTGATTGGCATCCTGGATGGGAAACGCTGAATCACCTGCCCGGAAAGAGCAGGGCAGCCAAACATGG
>DASXXV010000295.1:0-3660 GCA_036502905.1 Occallatibacter sp.
ACCCGCACGCAGGCTGATGACAAGCAGTCGGTAGCCAAGTAGCCGGGGGTACGGATCAGAGATCAATTTGGGGAACTTTAAGGCTCGGGTCTTGACGGACAGGTCTTCGTCCGGGGATCGGAAGCGGCGCTTTTTTTGACCTGGGAGGAGTTCTGAATGAGCTCGACTCAGCTCGCGATTTCCTGCGCGCCGGAATACACTTCGCTCGCCCGGTCCAGCGCCGCCTGGATGTTGGGCATGATATTCTCCCGGCCCAGATGCTCCACGAAGCGCGACTGCTGCAACAGCTTGGAAGGCTGTTCCATCGCGCCGCAAAGAATCAGCGCCCGGCCGGAGTCGCGCAGCCGCTTCGCGAATGATTCGATGGCGTGAATGCCGGTGGCATCGATGGCCGTCATGTTGCGCAGACGCAGAATGACCACCGGCTGAAACACCTCGATATTTGCGGCAGCCTCGACCAGCTTCTCCGTGGTCCCGAAAAGGAACGGCCCGTGAATGCGCAACAGCGTGACGTGCGGCGGGATGATCCGCCCCTGCAGCACGTGCGGAAGCCCGTCGCGGATGTAGTCATCGGTCACCGGGGAAACCGACGTGGTATCCGATACGCGATAAATGTACAGCAGCGCTGCCAGAGTCAACCCCACACCGACTGCCACGGTGAGGTCCGCAAACACCGTCAGCGCGAACGTGATCAGCCAGACAGAAATGGCGGCAAAATCAAGCTGCAGGATGGCCCCGATTTCGTTCCACTCGCCCATGTTGTAGGCCACCACGAACAGCACCGCTGCCAGCGCAGCCAGGGGAATGTAGCTTGCCAGCGGAGCCGCGACCAGCAGAATGGTCAGCAGAGTTAACGCGTGCACCATGCCGGATACCGGCGTGCGCGCCCCAGCCCGGATGTTGGTGGCCGTGCGGGCGATCGCCCCCGTGGCAGGAATGCCGCCAAACACCGGAGATGCGATATTCGCAATGCCCTGCGCCACAAGCTCCATATTAGGATTGTGCCGGTCGCCCGTCATACCGTCCGCGACCACCGCGGAGAGCATGCTCTCGAGCGCTGCCAGTATGGCCACCGTGAATGCTGATGGCAGCAGCGGAAGAATGTGCTCGGAGTGGAAGTCAGGAATGGCGAACGGCGGCAGGCCGCTGGGGATCCCGCCGAATTTGCTGCCGATGGTTTCCACCTGAAGATGGAACACGGCCACCGTTACCGTGCACAGAACCACGGCCACAATCGACGCGGGCAAGCGCTTGGTGAAGCGCGGCATCAGCAACAGGATCGCGAGACTCCCAGCGCCCAAAGCCAGCGCCGTCCCGTTCACCGTCGCGAAGTGGGCAGCGAGCATACGCACGCGGGGGAGAAACTCGCTCGGCACAGGACCCGTGCGCAGTCCAAAAAAGTCTTTGATCTGCGTGGATGCGATCAGCACTGCAATGCCGTTGGTGAACCCGATAATGACCGGCCGCGGAATGAACCGTACTGACGCGCCCAGGCCCGTCAATCCCATGACCACGAGCATGATGCCCGCCATCAACGTGACCAGGGCCAGGCCGCTCATACCGAAGCGCGTCACAATGCCGGCCACGATCACCACAAATGCGCCGGTGGGCCCGCCGATCTGGGTACGCGATCCGCCCAGCGCCGAAATTATGAAGCCCGCGATCACAGCGGTGTACAGCCCGGCCTGCGGGGTCACACCCGAGGCAATGCCAAAGGCCATGGCCAACGGCAGCGCCACCAGACCGACAGTGATGCCGGCCAGCATGTCGTGGAAGAACGCCTTTGCGTTATAAGTCCGAAGGGCCAGGACGGACTTAGGCAGATTTGGATTGCTTAAGGACATGGGGGATCACAACTATTTTACCTGTTAATCGGTCCCTTAGCTAGATGCTTCTCGAGCCCGGTAGTCGCGCACCCAATCAGGATCAAGTTTCCAACAGCTTCCGATACACCAGTCCCGCGCGCCCGTTCGCGTAATAGTTATCGTGCCTGCCCTCGCACTTGTATCCGTGCTTCTCGTACAGATGAATGGCACCGGCATTTTGCGATTCAACGTGCAGCCAGATGGCTCCGGCATTTCTTTCGCGAGCGGAATTCTCAACACGCCGAAGCAATTCGTTGCCAACGCCGCGCCCGCGCATCTCAGGCAGCACCTCGATGGTCTGGATATATGCAAACAACCCATCCCGCTGCTGCCCGAATTCCGCGATCAAAAATCCTGCAATCTTGCCGTCCTGCTCAGCGATCCAAGTAACCGTATCCGCACTCTCTACCAGCCGCCGGATATACCTGCGCGGGAAGCGTAACGGCGCCTGAAAGCAGATCTCCTCGATCGCGTAGATCTCGTCAAAATCCGCCGGCACATAGGACCGATAAAGCACGTCAACTCCGGGTTGGATCTGAAGCAAAGAGCCACCCCCGCCAGGAGGGTGGCTCTTTGCGATCAGGTCAAGCTTACTTAAACTTTTGCTTCCAAACCGGCAATCACGTCGAAGAACCGCTGATCGAGACGGCGGTTATTGGCGATGGCCTCCTTGATGGTGATATCGGTGATTTCCAGGCCTCGCAGCACGGCAATTCGACCCCATTTGCCATCGTGCACCATGTCGATCGCATGCAGACCGTAACGCTGCCCGAGCAGGCGGTCGTAGGCGGTCGGCACGCCACCGCGCTGGGTATGCCCCAGGTTCACTGAGCGCGTCTCGAATCCGGTCTTTTTCTCGATCATTTCGGCCAGCGCCTCGCCGATCCCCGACAGCCGCGCGTGCCCGAACGCGTCCACTTCCTTGGACCCGGTCACCTGGCCCCCCTCGGGCAAATGGCAACCCTCGGCCACTACTACCACCCCGTAATGCTTACCGTGATCGTAGTTGTACTTCAGCAGCGCACACGTGTGGTCGATGTCGATGGGCTTCTCCGGAACGAGAATTACATGCGCTCCGCCGGCCACTCCGGAGGCATACGCAATCCAGCCCGCATCGCGGCCCATCACTTCAACCACGATGACCCGGTTGTGCGAATCGGCCGTGGTGTGAATGCGATCTACCGCTTCAGTCGCAATCATCACCGCAGTGTCGAACCCAAAGGTCGCATCGGTGCCGCTGATATCGTTGTCGATCGTCTTGGGAACACCCACCGCATTGATCCCATGCTCGGCCAGGAACAGCGTCACCGACTGCGTGTCATCGCCTCCCAGGGCAATCAACGCGTCGATCTGGTTAAGCTTTAAAACCTCCTGCGCCTTCTCTATGCCGCCGGGAATCTTCTTCACGTTGGTCCGCGACGAGTGGAGAATGGTTCCACCCTTCAACTGGATGCCGTCGGTATTCTCCAGATTCAAAGGGATCCACTGGTTGTCCAGCACACCACGCCAGCCGTTCAGGAATCCGATGAACTCATCCCCGTAGTGGTTGATTCCCTTCCTCACCGCCGCATAAATCACCGCATTCAATCCGGGGCAATCTCCGCCCCCGGTCAACAACGCAACTCGCATCGAAGCCTCTCCTGGAAAACGATAGCTGAATTGGGGGACGCATCCCCGAAGCTATTGCGTCGGACTCGACGCCTTACACAGTGTACTCTGCGCCTGTAAAGAAGAATCGTGACCGCGCTCACGAGCAATACAGAAACCAACGGCCGGCGAACCGAGGCACTGCGTT